>JAFPAS010000133.1 GCA_017424205.1 Prevotella sp.
GGTCTCTACGATGTCGGCAGGGTCCTGCTGCCATCCGTAAAATCCTGCCAGTGTGTGTGTGGCTCCCCAGATGCTCACGACCGGTGTGCCTGTAAGCGAAGCGAGGTGCATATTGCCAGAGTCCATTGATACCATGCAGTTTAGGTGGCGCATGACAGCAAGTTCGTCGCGCATGTTCTTACATTCTCCCGAAGCGAATATGGCATTAGGATATGATGCGCACCATTGGTCAAAGACAACCTTGTCGCTGCCTCCGCCGAACAATAGAATCTTTATTTGCGGATATTCTTCTATGAGAAGTTTTATCACGCGCTCCATTTTTTCTATTGGGTAAACCTTGCCTTGATGTGCAGCAAATGGTGCTATGCCAACCGACAGTGTGCCTTCAGACTGGATATCTGCTATGAGTGCAGATGTCTGTGAGCTTGGTTTATATGCATCAAGGTTGACGGTTGGAGTGGTATCCTTGCTGAGAGAGAAATTCAAGCCGAGGCGTTCGAAAACAGCTTTGTATTTTTCGAAGCTTGTCGGTTGCTGTGCAAGAATTTTGTTTTCTTGTCTGGTGAGTTCTTTTCTTCCCTTTCTGCATTTGTCTATGACAGAAACAGGAATGCCCGCCATACGCATTCGTAGACGGGCATATTTAGTTCTTAATACGTCATGCAGGTCAGCCACGGCATCAGGGTTAAGCGCACGAAGATCCTGATAGACATGTTCCATGCCCAGCAGTCCCTTGTATCGTGGAGACTTCAGGTCGAGAGCGTGAAACTCTACGTTGTCTGCCAGCATGTTGTAGAAAGCCTTTGCAAACGGACGGCTTACTACAGTGATGCGCATGTCAGGATATGCCATGGCTAAAGCCTTGACTACAGGCACGGTCATGGCGACATCTCCGATGGCCGAAAAGCGTATTACAAGCAATCGCTTAATTTCCTTTGGCGTTGTGGCGTTGCTGTTTGATGTTTCCATTTGTATTTTCTGAGGTTACGGAGTTTGTCCTTCCTAACCTTTGTTGCTTTCGCTGTTTTCTGTATGCTTCTATTTTTTGTAAAGCACAGGGTTTGTTGCAGGGTCGTTGTACATCTTCATCTGTCTGTACACCTTCATGTATTTCTTTCCTGCCTGAATATCGTCGAGCAACTGGTCGATAGCGGTCGACAGGTCAACGTTCTGCTCCAGGAGTACGTTGAGCTTGTCCTGGCACTTAGCGATATGTTCTGGTGATGCGTCGTTGCGGTTCACCTGTTCCTGCATGTGGTATATTTTCAGCTGCAGAATGCTAAGGCGGTCAACAGCCCATGCTGGCGACTCAGTATTGATTGTTGCGTCAGGCAGGATGTTTACATCGCTATAGTACTGGCGGAAATATGAGTCAATCTGCTCCACGAGATCTGTGCGGTCCTGGTTAGACTGGTCGATGCGGCGCTTGAGTGACAGCGCTTCGATAGGGTCGATGTGCGGGTCGCGGATGATATCCTCGTAATGCCACTGCACGGTGTCTATCCAGCACTTGAGGTAGAGACGATTTTCTATCTCGTCACGCTGGTATGGATTGTTGATTGGAGTGTCAACATTGTCCGTGATATGATAATCGGCAATCGCCTGATTGAAAATCTTTACTGCTATTTCTGTAAATGACATAGAATATGATATTTTGAGTTAGTGAATGCAAAGGTAAGCATTTTTGATGAGAAATCAAAATAAAATGCATGTTTATTCGGCTTTGTGAAAAAAAATGAGTAATTTTGCACGCAAACGCCAGACAATGGCTATGCCGTCGCTTTCTTTGCTACGGAAAAACGCATGTAACAATAATTCAAACAATAAAATTTATGGCAAAATTACCAGATAACGCCTTCACCGAACTAAAGGAAGGCGAGGAATACAAACCGCTTCTCTCTCCAGAGCGTAACCATAAGGAGGTTACTCTGTGGTCAGTGGGCTGGGGCTTGCTTATGACAATTATCTTTTCGGCTGCAGCAGCCTATCTCGGACTTAAGGTGGGACAGGTTTTCGAGGCAGCCATCCCTATCTCAATTATTGCTGTAGGCATGTCAGCCGCAGCAAAGCGTAAGGATGCGCTGGGTGAGAATATCATCATACAGAGCATTGGAGCATGCTCTGGTGCGATTGTTGCTGGTGCAATATTCACACTTCCAGCCATATACATCCTTCAGGCAAAATATCCAGAGATGACTGCGTCTTTCTGGCAGATATTCATAGCGTCGCTTCTTGGCGGTGTGCTCGGTATCCTTTTCCTCATACCTTTCCGTAAGTATTTCGTGAAGGAGCAGCATGGAAAATATCCGTTCCCGGAGGCTACTGCGACAACTCAGGTCATCGTGAGTGGCGAGGAGGGCGGCAATCAGGCCAAGTCTCTGCTTTTCGCAGGTTTGATAGGCGGATTGTATGATTTTGTCGTAAGCTCTTTCGGCTGGTGGAACGAACTGTTCACTACTCGAATACTTCCTCTTGGCGATGTTATTGCTGACAAGGCGAAACTTGTGTTTAAGGTTAACACATCAGCAGCGGTGGTAGGTCTGGGCTACATAATCGGTCTGAAATATGCCTTCATAATATGCCTCGGCTCGTTTGCTGTATGGTGGCTAATTGTTCCTGTTATGGCCCTGGTGTTTAATGATACGGTTCTTAATCAATGGGACGCTACGATAACAATGCCAGTTGGCGACATGACACCAGAGCAGATA
>JAFPAS010000134.1 GCA_017424205.1 Prevotella sp.
AAGAGCATCTTCTCTGTCTACCTGTCAGAACTTTATGGCATAGACGAGAAGCAGGTAGTGCTGGGCTACGGCGCTGAGGACTTGCTGAAAAAGACTGTGCATTTCTTCCTTACAGAAGGAGGTTCAAAGACAATGCTGATACCAAAATACTCTTGGTGGTACTACAAGGCTATTGCCGACGAGGTGGCTGGAACCACACTGCAATATCCTGTTAACGAGGAGGGCAACACCTTCCGCTACGACTTTGAGGGTTTGAAGCAGATGATTGATGACATTCAGCCAAAGATTCTGCTGGTGGCATCGCCAAACAACCCTACTGGCAACTGGCTCTCTGTTGAGGAGATGGAGAAACTGGTGGAGATGATTCCACAAAGCACTATACTGCTGGTTGACGAGGCATATGCTTCTTTTGTGTCTAACGACGCATCATATATCAAGAAACTCATTGAGAAGCATCCAAACATCGTGGTATGCCGCACACTGTCTAAGTTCTACGGACTGCCAGGACTGCGCATGGGCTTCGGTTTCATTGGCAAGGGCGAGGAGATGGAGCGCTTTGCAAGATATGCAAACATGTATCTGGGCTACGACCGCCTGTCAGAGGAGGTGGCAATAGCTGCGCTGAAGAGCGACGACCACTACCGCAAGATTGCTGACGTGATGCAGCAGGGACGCGACATGTACACAGAGGAAGTAGGAGCACTGGAAGGCTTCAAGGTTTATGAGAGCCGCGCCAACTTCATACTTATAAAATATCCTATCGAACTGAAAGAGGCTTTGCAGGCTGAGTTTGCAAGCGAGAGCTACAAGGTGAAGTTCATGAACGAGCCTGGCATCGACACTCACATGCGCATAACACTGGGAAGAGCTGAGCAGAACCGCAAGGTTTGCGACGTGATACTGAAAATAGCCAACGCAAGATGATAGGAGTAATACTTGCCGCTGGAATGGCAAAACGTCTGCGCCCACTGACAGACAACTGTCCAAAGTGCTTGCTCGAAGTGGGCGGGCGCACTCTTCTGGAGCGCATCGCTGACGCTATGCTCAATGATGCGGGATGCAGTGAGCTGGTAGTGGTGACAGGCTATCGCGCCAACATGATACGCGAGTTCCTCACAGAGCATTATCCTAATGTGAAGATTACATTCTTGGATAATGCTGACTACGAGAACAATAATAACATATACTCACTCTGGATGGCAAGCAAACTGCTTAAAGGCAAGGATGTGCTGCTCATGGACAGCGATATCCTATGCGACCCAAAGGCAGTAAAGCGCATTGGACAACAGCAGGAATCAGCACTGGCCATGCAGCGTCATGAACTGGGCGAGGAGGAGATAAAGGTTATCATTGACGAAAACGGACGCATCACCGAACTGAACAAGACTTGCAACCCTGCTGACGCCATTGGCGAGAGCGTGGGCATAGAGAAGATGACAGCAAGTTATATGGATGCGCTGTGTGACGAGCTTGACCTCATGATTGAGAAGGAGGGGCTGATAAACATATTCTATGAGCGCGCCTTTGAACGACTGATAGGACAGGGACACCAGTTTAAGGTGGTGGACACTACAGATTGTTTCTCAATCGAACTGGACACTCCTGAGGATTTTGAAAGAGCAAAGGAACTGATTCCAGCCGAATTATATTAAATCACGGACATGGCAGAATACGATGTTGAGAAAGTTCACAGCAAGATTCTAAAGATATTACTCGCTGTTGATAAGGTATGCAAGGAGCATAACCTGCGCTACTACATCTGGGCAGGCACCATGCTGGGCGCAATACGCCACAAGGGATTCATACCTTGGGATGACGACCTTGACATAGCAATGCCAAGACCTGACTACGACAAACTAATGGAGCATGCAGCCGAGTGGATGCCACAGCCATACGAGGTGGTGGCGGCAGAGACCGACGCATCTTACCCTTTGCCATTTGCAAAGATACAGGACGCCTCAACAACGCTCATTGAGCGCATGCACCTGAAATATCTTGGGGGAATATATATCGACGTGTTCCCTATTGACGCCGTTCCGCAGGAAGGCATCAACAGAGTGATGCACTTTGCAAAATATGAATATTGGAAACGAGTGCTCTACCTGCTGCACCGAGACCCATACAAGCACGGCAAAGGACCATCAAGCTGGATTCCGCTGCTGTGCAGAAAGCTTTATACACTGCAAGGGGTGCAAAAGAAAATAAGGACTTTGTTAAGGAAGTACAACTACGAACAGGCAATAAACGTTGCCGACTATGACGACGGACGACGCGGCGCAATGGACAAGCGTATTCTCGGCAAGGCGAAAGACTATATTTTCGAGGGCGAGAGCGTGAAGGGTGTAGAGCAATACGACACTTATCTTAAGAATAAGTATGGCGACTACATGACCATACCAAAGGATGCCGACAAGCGTCAGCACAACTTCCACTATCTTGATTTGGAGAAATCGTATAAAGACTTTCAATAGTTTCCTAAGGTTTCCTAGAATTTCCTAGAACTTCCTAGAGTTTCCTAGAGCTTCCTAGAACCGATATTTAAAAGTAGATTTATAAGAAGATGAAAAACGTATTGGTAGACTTCTCACATCTTAACGACTTTAATGGTTTTGGAGAGATAGCACGCAACTATTGTCCAAGACTGGCCAAGGCTGTGCTGCCAGACATTCATCTGATAATGATTGTGCCCGACGATAAGGTTGGCGCATTTGGCAACCATATCACTTACATTAGGCGCAGCAAGAAACGTGAGGACCTAAAGAAGATAAACATTAACATAGACCTCTGGCATGCCACAGACCAGCAATTCCACCTGCGTGGAGGCAATAAAGACACCATACAGCTGCTGACGGTGCACGACCTGAACTTCCTAAGGGAGAAAAAGGGAATACATAAACTAAGGCATATCATACAGCTGAAATGGAGAATGCACCGCAGCGACTATCTTACTGCTATCTCTGGATATGTGAAGAAAGATATTGAAGGATATTACAATATGGGCGGAAAGCGCATAGATGTGATATATAACGGCATTGGCAACCTGGAGATTGGCGAGAGGCGCAAACCTGCGTTTATCAAGAACGAGAGCGAACCGTTCTTCTTCACCATAGGACAGATTAGAGAGAAGAAGAATTTCCACACGCTGGTGCCTATGATGAGCCATTTCCCTAAACATAAACTATATATCTGTGGCGACGACCACTTTGCTTATGCTAACGAACTGCGCAGGATTATTGATGAACAGGGCGAGGGCCGTGTGGTGCTGGTAGGGAAAATAAGCGACGAGGAAAAGCGGTGGTTATTTGAACACACTGAGGCATTCCTATTCCCAAGTCGCCTGGAGGGGTTCGGAATACCTGTACTTGAGGCCATGCGCTTTGGATGCAAGGTGTTCTCATCAAACCTAAGCAGTTTGCCTGAGGTATGTTCCGAGCACGCATCTTATTGGGACAATTTTGAACCAGCCTACATGGCTAAGGTGGTAAGCGACGGACTCAGCGCATGGGATAAAGAGGGAGAAGAGGCGAAGAGCGCGGCAGAATACTCACGTGGATTCAACTACGACACTTATACAGAAAAATATATCAGTCTTTACAGAAAACTGCTTGAGGGGAAATAAAAAAAACAAATCGGTTATTAGAAATGATTAATCTAACAACCGACTTGGGATAAAAACTGATATAAAATTATTTCATAACAATATCATCGCAGAATCGCTGCAATACAGGCCATACATGGTCTACTGTTATCAGACTGTATTGCTGCAGATGACTCATGCCTTTGGTATCGGCGATATCGCTGGCTGCAATGCCCCATGCAGGCACTCCACAGTCGTCGGGAAGCCATGTCTTTTTGCTTGCCACTGGCGAGCATATAACCATAGAAGGACGGCCCATAGCCTGAACAATATGGCGTGCGCCACCCTCATTGCCAAAGTAGGCAGTACAGTTATATGACATGGCTGCCAACTGGCGGGCACTGCGAGCTTCTATATTTATGAAGACATTGCCTCGTTCTGGCAAGGCATCATATATGCGACGGGCATTCTCAGCCTCACGGCCTGGGGCGTAGTTGAAGATGAGCTGCATATCGGGATACTTGCCTATAAGCTGTGCAAGAGTGCTTATCATGCGGTCTTCAGCCCATGTCTTGTTGTCAAGCTTTGCCGTCACACCAACAAGCATCACAGGTTTGCTGAAATCAATGCCCTGCTGCTCCATATAAGCGCGGAAATCGCTCTTCTCCTTGTCGCTTATCTGTAATGTGATGCTACGGTCATACACAACCGTGCCGTAGCGCTCGAAAGGCTTTGCCAGTTGCAGGTTATGGTCTATCATGCTCTCATCGTCCTCACAACCTTCTATGCGGTTGTTGAACACCATGCAGGTATAAGGTTTTCTTATGCCTACACGAAGCGCAGACGATGGCGAGAACAGGGCAAAAAGCATTGTATTGAATGTAGAGCGCATATCTATAATGGCATCATAACGCTGCGAGCGCACTATGTGCCACACCTTTTTAATATATGTAATAACAGAATGGCGCTCATCGTCGCTGAATGTCCATATATGATTTACCGACGGATGACCCTCGAAAAGCGGTGCTATGCGCTGGTTAAGCACAAAGTCTATCTTAGCTTCTGGAAAACTCTTATGAAGAGTGTTCAGCAACGACGTGGCGAGAATGGCATCGCCCATCTGGCGGAAGCGCACCACGAGAATCTTCTTAGGACTATTAATCTTTTTGCTCATCGTTATTGATAACCTCGTTTATTGTTGTTGTGCGATAAGGCGTGTCAAGCAGCAAGCGGAAGAAGTGATGCTGTATCTGCTTCTCCTTTGGAGGCAGTTGCATGTAATTACCGTATTTATTGCTCAGGTAAGTGTCGAAATGCTCAACGCCCATGAACCGACGACCCTGAAACTCATACTCCTGTGGTGTGCCCAGCACGTCTTTTCTTATTACGCCACGTATGCCGTCGTCATAATCGGCAACATAGTCGCTGCTATCGTAGTCGTACTTAGTCATAAGACTGCGCACCTTTGCCTGCAGTTTCTCCATTGAGAATATCTTGTGCAATAGCCATGGAAACCATGAACGTGGGCCACGGCCATGCTTAAATGGGTCTCTGCCACGGAGGAACAGCAGATGGCGCCATGTCTTGTATCTCCTGAAATGCTTCTTACGCTCTTTCTCGTCGGCAGGAGCACCATCGATAGGGAAAACATCTATATATACTCCCTCAAGAAACTTGAAGTCGGGACGTTCGAGTATTGTGGTGCTGGCATCCTCAATCTTGGCAAACGGATAAGGATAGGTAGCATCGGTCTCTGTGCTTATCACCTCGTATGGCTGAGGAAGCCATTCGCGCCAGTGGGCTATAAGCTTCTCGTAGTCGGGGCGTGGCATGCAGATGTCCATATCGTCATCCCATGGTATGAATCCCTTATGGCGCACAGCACCCAGCATGGTTCCTGCCCACAGGTAATAACGAAGGTTATGCTCACGGCACACACGGTCGATAGCCTCCATATTGCCAATTATCTTATTCTGCAATATGCAGATATCGTAGTTTGTCTCATTATGTAGTCTCATAGTTCAAGTTTAAATTCCATTTCACGTTTCTTCATATATCTCTTCCAGAACCGGGCACGCTGATCCATAGTAATCTGCTCGCATTGAGAGGCATCGAATCCTCGCAGGCGGGCATACTCTGCCACAATAATCTGGATAAAGCGCTTAGGGCCCCACAGACGTATAAAGTTCTGTGCGCCTTCTGCCATGCTTACGGGTCCGAACTTCATTCTATTAATATCTACTATGGAAAATCTGTATTCTCCATCGATGACATCCCATAGGATGTTGCCAGGAGAAAAGTCCTGATGTAGCACACCAGCATCGTGCATCTTTGCGGCAAGACCCGCAAGCGCCCGGGCCAGCGCCTCGTATGTGCCTTCTTCTGCATTGCCCACCTCATACAGCAAATGGGCATAAGCACACTGTATGCTTATGAAATAGCAGTCTTGCAACAGTCCTATGGCATTACGTATCTCAATATATGCCACTGCCTCAGGTGTCTCAATACCTTTCTGGAGAAGTATCTGCGGATACTTAAATGCACGCTCGCCTTTTGGTTTACGTATTCCTGTTGAGTAAATGATATTGTTTATCAGCGACGGTTTCTTAAAGCGTTTCACGTTAAGCTTTGTTCCGTCGGGAGCCTCAAACAGTTTTATAAGGTTGCGCCTGCCACCATATATATATGTGCCCTGGCTCTCCATAATCTCTGGAATGCCCTCAACATACTGCCGCAGTGCTTCGTATTTTGGATTAAGATAGGTTTTTCTCATCTTTATTCTGTTACTTCTTCACGAGGAATAGCCTTGCCGTTTACCATCTTGTACATCCTGTCAAACTCCTCATGTGTGCGCTTCCAGCGGTTGTGTGTCCACAGATAGAATGCAGGCTGCTTGTTTATTGTTTCCTCAAGCAGTTTGAAGAAACGTATAGTTATCTCGTTTTCTGGCAACTTCGTAGCCTCACGGGTAACAAGGTGGAAGGTGCATATATACTTGCCTCGCTTTGGGCGCTCCATCTCTACATAGAACACAGCGTCGTTCATCTTGCGCATGATGCGCTCGCCACCTGTAAACACTGGGGTGTCGTGGTTGAGGAACGGCAGCCACAGATGTATGTTATGCCAGCGCGGCGACTGGTCACTGATATATCCGAAGAGATAGTTCTTCTTCTCTTTCTTATATGTCACGAGATAGCGCAATATGTCTTTCTTAGGTATGCACACACCGCCCTGTGCCGAACGGATGTCGATAAACAGGCGGTCGAAGGCATCGTTATAAAGAGGATGGTAGATAAGTCCCATCACAGCTTCGGGATACTGGCGGAAGGCGAGTCCTGTTGCCGAGAGCCACTCCCAGTTGCAGTAATGTCCAAGTATGGCAGCACAGTTCTGTCCCTCGCTGAAACATTTCTCCATCTGGTCTACATTGCGAAACTCAATATGCTTAAGCAGCGTCTCCTTGCTTATGCTCAGC
>JAFPAS010000135.1 GCA_017424205.1 Prevotella sp.
ATATTTCGTGCCGTTTGCTGGGTTGCGATATGTGTATTGCTCCAGTGTGGCGTTGGCTTCAGCCAGCTGTGTGCGTTCGTCAGTGGTCAGATGGAGCGGCGAAACAGGTGTTGATGTCAGTCGGATCATTCCGCCGAATCCTATGTATCGGTTTATGAAATATGCTCCCTCGACAGCTACGGCAGCGCTTGCTCCAATGCTGACGGTGTCGGTAGACGATGCAGGAAGGCTGGTTGCGGTAGGCGTGAAGCGCAGGCTGGAACTGTGTAGCCCTGCTCCCATCTGTATGTCGATGAATGAGGGATTGCGCTCTGGGTCGTAGAACGAGGTGTCAAGACGTTGTATCTGTCTGCTGCCGAATATTCTGTCGGTGACCAGATAGCCCAGCTCTGTAGCCAGGATGCCTATGGCTGCTCCGCCCAGGATGTCAACGGCGCGATGGCGGCGGTTCATTACGCGTAGCATGGATGTTGTCGTTGCTGCGCCGTATCCTGCTACAGAGAACCACGGAGAGCGGGTTCTGCCGTACTCCTTGTGCAGCATTGTGGCTGCCACGAACGATGTTGCGGTATGTCCGGAGACGTACGAACGCTGGTCTGTGCCGTCGGGGCGGTATGAGTTCGTGCCTAGTTTGATGCCCTCGGCGCTCACTGCCATCATGGCGTTCGACAGGAGTGCGGCTGTAAGGAGACGCGGAGTGGCTGAGCGACCTTCGTATCCTGTAATTTTCAGTCCTGCGATGAGCGCATACGGAGCGTACGGCATATAGTCGCTGATGTCATCTTTCAGCGGGTGGTCGGGGTTGTATCGGTCGAATACTATTGGTTCGGTATTGTTCTTTACAGCGATAGACGTAATGAGAAGCGGCACACTGGCGTATGTCAGTTTCTGCTTCCAGCTGGCAGCCTGCTGCAGTTTGCTTGTCATGATGGTCTCTGCGGCATTGTTAGACGATGTGCCGTCAAGTCGCAGACACGTCTCACCGAGGATGTTACGGTATGTCTTGAGTGTGTCAGCGGTGTTTGTGCTGTTGTCAGCGGCAATGCTGAGCGATGCACATAATGCCAGCGAAAGTATGAATGCTCTCATTTTCTTTTGCTTGTGTGTTGTCTGTTGGGGTGTGATTTGCTGCAATTTGGTGTGTGGTTTACTGCAGTTGAGGAATGGCTTGCTGCAGTTGATGATAGGTTTTACTGCACTTTGTCGTATTTGTTTTCCTTAATAAGGGTCTTCATGACCTCTACGCCCTTATTGTAGATGTCGCTGTAAGGGTTTGCCACTTCAAGATAAGCCGACTGATTGAAGAGGTCGCGTGCCATGAGAGCCTTCAGCTGCATCTTAAGGTAAGGCATTGTGCGATTGCGTTCTTCCTCATCTTTCGGTTTGATATCCTGTTTCTCGCCTTCTTTCATGACAATCTTTATGAGTTCGTCTGGCACGAAGAAGTCAGAGCAGAAGTGCTTGACGTCATTATATTTTGCCATTTCCTTGCGGTGAAGGTCAAAGTATTTGAGTGTCTGTGCCACGATTATGCCCTTTGCAACGAGCATTCTGTGGTAGCGGGTGTATTGAGTTGTGTCGAGCGGAACGAACACATCAGGCATTATTCCGCCGCCGCCATATACTGTTCTCTGTTTCTTCAGTGTGCTGAACTTCAGCGAGTCAGCGAAGTGTATGGAGTCGCGGCAGGTCAATTCGCCATGCTTCAGACGCTGTTCGAAGTCCATGTCGTAGCCTGCCTTGTCGCCTGGCTTATATGGTTTCTGTATGCATCGTCCAGTCGGTGTGTAGTAGTGTGCCACTGTGAGACGTATCATAGAGCCGTCAGGCAGTTCGACAGGGCGCTGCACGAGTCCTTTGCCGAATGTGCGACGTCCTACGATGTATCCTCTGTCGTGATCTTGTATTGCTCCTGAAACAATCTCTGCGGCAGATGCTGTATACTCATTGACAAGCACAACGATATGTCCTTTCTGCGTTTTGCCGTATCCGTTGGCGTTCATGTCTCTTCTTGGCACTTTCCTTCCTTCGGTATAGACAATCAGGTCATCTTCAGCAAGAAATTCGTTTGCTACCTCTACGGCTGCCGAGAGATATCCGCCGCCGTTGTCCTGAAGGTCGAGTATGAGATTGAATTTGCGTGAAGGACTGAGTGCTGAGTTTCGCTGGCGCAGCGAGTCGATGGCATGTGCCATCTCTCTGAATGTTGTTGCGCCGAAGCTTCCGAGTTTCACATAGCCTATTCCTGGTTCGATGAGATATGCTGCGTCAAGCGATGTGACCGGTATGCGGTCTCTTGTGACGGTGAATACGATAGGTTTTGCTTCTCCGGCACGCTTGACAGCGACATTAACCTTAGTGCCTTTCTTTCCTCTGAGGCGTCGCATGATTTCTGAGCGCGACATCTTCACGCCGGCAATGGCTGTGTCGTTGACTGCTATGATGCGGTCGCCAGCGAGTATACCGACCTTCTCAGACGGTCCGCCGTTGACGGTCTGAATGACGAGCAGTGTGTCCTCGACCATGTTATACTGCACGCCGATGCCTTCGAAATTGCCTTGCAGCGGTTCGTTCAGCTCTTTTGTCTCCTCTGCGGTAGAGTAGCTTGAGTGCGGGTCGAGCTTTGAGAGCATTCCTCTGATGCCGTCCTCCACGAGCTTATTGGCATTGACGGTGTCTACATAGAGGTTTTCGATAGCGAGTTCGGCTATCTGGAGTTTTCTCAGCGGTGAGTCCTTGCCCAACTGTATTTTCATTTGTGCTACAGCAGGGATGGCTGTCAGCACTGCTATTGCGCAGAGTATGAAGTGTTTCATTTTGTCGTTAATGTTGCTGTGTTTGGTGTCTGTGTTGTTGACAATTGCCACTGCGTGTGTGTACGCAGTGGCAATCATGATGTCTGATGTATGTTCTTACACCCCGTATGTTACTCCTCTTCTGGAATATCCTTTTCGGTCACGAGGTTGTTGATGATGAATGTCTGTCGCTCCATGGTGTTTTTGCCCATGTAGTATTCGAGGAGCTTCTGCACCTGGTCCTCCTGTCGGAGTGTCACCTGCTCAAGTCTTATATCCGGACCGATAAATCCAGCGAACTCGTCAGGCGATATCTCGCCAAGTCCTTTGAAGCGTGTTATCTCTGGGTCTGGTCCGAGTTCCTGTATAGCGGCGAGTCTTTCGTCTTCGTTGTAGCAGTAGCGTGTGATGTAGTCCTTCTGCTTCTCATTTCTTTCTGCTGCTTTCTCGTCTTCTAACCGCACGATGTCTTTGTTCTTAATCTTAGTGCGTTTGTTTCTGACGCGGAACAGCGGAGTCTGCAGAACGTAGACATGTCCCTTTCTGATGAGTTCGGGGAAGAACTGCAGGAAGAAAGTGATGGTCAGCAGGCGTATATGCATGCCGTCGACATCGGCATCGGTAGCCACAATCACTTTGTTGTATCTGAGCGTGTCGAGGCCGTCTTCAATATCGAGAGCCGCTTGCAGAAGGTTGAATTCTTCGTTCTCATAGACCACCTTCTTGGTCAGTCCGTAAGAGTTGAGCGGTTTGCCTCGCAGCGAGAATACCGCTTGAGTATTAACGTTGCGTGACTTGGTTATTGAACCCGAAGCAGAGTCACCCTCGGTGATGAATATGCTCGACTCCTCTTTTAGAGGGTTCTTGAAGTCTGAATAGTGTACGCGGCAGTCTCTGAGTTTTGGGTTATGAAGGTTTGCCTTCTTAGCTCTCTCGCGTGCAAGCTTTGTGATGCCCGCCATAGCCTTGCGTTCTTTCTCTGACGATGTTATCTTTTCGAGAATCACTTCGGCTACGTCTGTATTCCTGTGTAGGAAGTTGTCGACCTCTGTGTGTATGAAATCTCCTACGTATTTGTTTATGCTTACGCCTTCAGGTGACATCTGCAGAGAACCCAGTTTGATTTTCGTCTGCGACTCAAACATAGGCTCTTCCACATTGACCGCTATTGCTGCGACTATTCCGTTGCGGATGTCTGTATATTCAAATGCTTTCTGGAAATAGTCCTTCAGCGTCTTGGCTATATGCTCTTTGAATGCCGACTGATGTGTGCCACCCTGCGTTGTGTGCTGTCCGTTAACGAAAGAGTGATACTCTTCGCCATATTGGTTGGCATGAGTGAACGCTATCTCGATGTCTTCTCCCTTGATATGGATGATAGGGTAGAGCGGTGCTGACGACATTGTATCTTTCAGCAGGTCCTGCAGACCGTTGCGTGACGCTATGCGGCGGCCATTATGCATGATGATAAGGCCTGAGTTCAGGTATGTATAGTTGCGCAGCATCTCTGCCACGATATCATCCTGGAATCTATAGTTCGTGAACAGCGAGGCATCTGGTTCGAAGAATATGAATGTTCCGTTCTCTTCCTCTGTCGGCATGGTCTGGTCTTCCTTGAGTATTCCCTGCTCAAAATATGCGCGGCGCATCATGCCGTCGCGGAACGAGCGAACCTCAAAGCGGGTTGACAGGAAGTTGACGGCTTTTATGCCGACACCATTCATTCCGACAGACTTCTTGAATGCCTTAGAGTCATACTTGCCACCGGTATTGAGCTGGCTGACAGCTTCAATCATCTTTCCCTGCGGAATGCCGCGTCCGTAGTCGCGGATGGCTATAGCGCCTTGGGTAGGCGATGGTGTGTCACCGAGGCATGTCACGTCATTGTCCTTGCCGTATACGTCTACCTCGATGCGCTTTCCGGCGTTCATGCGGAATTCGTCTATACTGTTGTCGATGGTTTCCTTCAGCAGCACGTATATACCGTCTTCAGCGTGTGTGCCATCACCAAGACGACCGATGTACATGCCTGGACGGGTGCGGATGTGCTCCACGTCAGAGAGTTTTCGTATGTTACTGTCGGTGTATTCCACCTGACTCTGGTCTTGTCCGATTATTTCTGCTTCTTCTGCCATTAAGGTTTTGCTGTTATGGTGTTATCGTTAGTCATGCAGACTTCTGCCATTCGTTTAGTGTTTTCTGCCGTGCGGCTTCTTGCTTTGAGTGGGGTGGCTTATATCTGCTTGCGCCAGCATACACGGCGTTTATGGTTTTCGTGCTCATACATGTCCCATTGTCCCTGCACGGCTTTGTTGTCCTCCATTTCCACCTGTGTCTCAGCCCATTTGTAGTTGTATTTGTTGTAGTATTTGATGAGATCGTAGAATATCAGTGCACTGGCACCTTTAGGGCGATACTCTGGCAGTACACCTATCAGGAGCAAGTCTATGCCTTCGCTCTTATGCCACTTCAGTGCTCTTAGCACATGCCACCATCCGAATGGGAATAGACGGCCACGGCGGCATTTCTGCAATGCTTTCGCAAGAGAAGAGATTGTGATGCCTGCTCCGACAACGCGATGCTCTGGCGTATTCCAGTCTTCAATGAATGTCATCAGCTCCACGTCGAGCACCGGTTCGAACATCTTCACCGTCTGGTGTATCTGCTTCTCAGTCATCTCGCTGAATCCATAGAGGTCTTTGTAAGTGGCGTTGATGATGCGGAAGAGCTGCTGTCCCATCTGCTCCTTGCCGAATATCTCGCTGCGGCGTATCTTGCGGATGTGCAGATTGTAGCGCTTCATAATCATCTCGCTCAGCTTCTTGATCTTCTCAGGTATCTCGCGAGGAATCTGTATTATATATTCGTTGTAACGGTTGTCAACCTCGTATCCGCCAATTTCCTCAAAGAAGCGAGGGTAGTATTCGTAGTTGTATATCGTAGGCATTGTGCCGAGGCGGTCGAAACCGTATGTCAGCATGCCTTCAGGGTCCATGTCAGTAAAGCCTAACGGTCCGACAATGTGGGTCATGCCGTGCTCGCGGCCGTAGTCTTCAACAGCCTTCAGAAGTGCTTCGAGCACATCACGGTCTTCAATGAAGTCTATCCATCCGAAGCGGACATTCTTCTGCTCCCAGCGTTCGTTGGCGCGGTTGTTGATGATTGCAGCAACGCGGCCTACCATCTTTCCGTCCTTGTATGCCATGAAATATTCTGCTGAGCAGAACTCGAATGCCGCATTCTTGTCTTTCGACAGCGTTGACATCTCGTCCATGAAGAGGTTTGGCACGTCATAAGGCGAACCTTTGTAGAGTTCGTAGTGAAAATCAATGAATTTCTTTAGGTCTTTCTTTGTTTCGACCTTCTTTATTTCAATGTGTGTCATCTTTTTTAATAATGTACATTCTGTTACAAAATTACGAAAAAAAGCATGAAACAGGAGTGGTGTCATGTAAAAATTAACTCCTGTTAACGTCTGCAGAGGTTTTTCTTCTAATAGTTTGTGTGTTGTCATGTGTTTTCCTTGTTTTTGACGAGGATGCACAGCCAATAGTAATGTGCAGTTTTTAATACGCAGAAAAGACAGATTTGTCAGAGTGTCTGGCAGTATATTGTTGTGTTTCAGCCATCATTCTGCTCTCTTGCTACTATTGCCCTGTTATGTTTCAGCCATCATTCTGCTCTCTTACTGCTATTGTCCTGTTATGTTACAGCCATCATTCTGCTCTGTTTCAGCCATTATCCTGCAATGCGATAGTTATTGTCTTGCTGTACGATAGCCACTATCCTGTTATGTGATATTCCTTATTCAGTTATGCGACGAAAACTCTTTTGGTGTGTGATTGTCTTCATTTTGCGTGAGTGAATGTATCTATTGCAGAACATGAAAAAGCCTCTGGCAGCGTGTGTTGCTTACAGAGGCATATTAAGAAAGGAAAATAGATTGCGGCAGATGGTTGGTGTGTATGCTTCAGGGTGTTTCCTTACTGCCGCTATGAAATCTTCTTTGTTATGATGGCTATATGCTTTTGTGCCATGCGGGTTATGAAGATGTATGTGTCGCCGCCATCTTTCAATTTTAGTTTCTTGCGTATTTGGTCGGCTGTCATAGGATAATTCCTTACAGCGATGTTGGCGTGCGTAATTCCGTTGAGTGTATTGCGTAAATCGCGTGAATTCATCGATGAAACCGCGGAAATTTGATATGTTTTGCCAGGAAAAGTGTACAAAAGTGTACTTTTTGTGTATTCGATGAAATCGGCGTTTTTTGCAACGAAGAGATGCGTATTTGGGTCGAGTTTCTGAATATCAAACCGGTCGGTCAGACTGCCAAAGCATCCCACTTTCATGACTGAGGCATTAGGGACAAGAAGCATATCTCCGACTTCTGGTGCAGAGCCAGCGATAGGATTGCTGGCATATTTTCCTGTTTTTTCTTCGTGTGTTTCGTTAGCCGTATATATGCTGTCGTCGTTCACGCAAACTATCTTCAGTGAGTCGTGAGCAGCTTCGCTATTGGCTACGAGCAACATTTCCTTGCATTCGTTCTTTACGGATATGACATGCACCTCGTCTATACAGCCCAGTTGGTTTACGGCTTCAGTGATGTCGAGCATAGGCGAAAGCTTGATTATAACCTTCCGTGCATGTTGTAAGAGAGAAGGCATGAGACAGACAACATCGGGTGTGCAGTCAGTTATGGCATATGTCTTCTTGCCGTTGTCGTCGCGACGCGCTGGATCAAGATATATGAGATCGAGTGTTTCAGTAAGCGAATTGAGATATGTCTCTGCGTCAGAGCATACGACAGAGGTGTTGTTAAGTCCAAGAACACAGAAATTATGCTGAGCTGTCTGGCATAGATGCTCCTGGCGTTCTACGTAAGTGGCGTGGCTGAAATTGCGGCTTAGGAACGAGAAATCAACACCGAAACCTCCGGTTAAATCGGCCATTTTTGCACCTTTAGCCAGATTCTGCTTGTATGTGGCAGTGGCTTCGCTCGAGCATTGCTCCATGGATATATGCGGAGGAAATATGATTCCGTCTGTTGCTGCCCAGGTAGGCAGTTTTGTTTTCGCACGCTGCCATCCGTCTATCTGCTGCAATGCATACGCCATATCGATGCTGCTATTGTTCTGACGCTTAAGCGCCAGTTGTCTGACATCGTCGTTGCGGTGTTCTAATATATATCTTTCAGTCTCCTCAGACATGGTGTGCTGCTCTTCTATTGAAGTCTTTTTGTTGTTAAATGGTATCTCCCTCACATGTGCTATGCCGTCATTCGGCATTTGCGTCATAGGTGAATATCTTTCCTGCCAGTTGGTATATTACAGCAGCAAGTTTATGCTATGATATGTTTCTTATGATAGTTGTCGCGGAATTCGGTAGGTGTGCAACCCTTTCTCTTGCGGAATATACGGTTGAAGTTTGATATGTTATTGAATCCGCAGCGGTAGCATATCTCCACACCCGCCATAGTGCTGTCAGCAAGAAGACGTGCCGCGTGTCCGAGACGCACGTCGATGATATATTCAGAAATACTCTTCTTTGTGCGCAGCTTGAAGAAACGGCTGAATGCCGTAGGTGTCATAGATGCTATGTCGGCAAGGTCCTGCAGACGTATCTCGTTACGATAGTTC
>JAFPAS010000136.1 GCA_017424205.1 Prevotella sp.
CGAGGCTGCACAGTTCTGGCTGAAGCATGTGCCAGCTGACCATATCATCAACGGCAACAAGCACGACAACTTCTGGGAGATGGGTGATACCGGACCATGCGGACCATGCTCAGAGATTCACCTCGACAGCCGCACACCAGAAGAGAAAGCAGCTGTGAGCGGACGTGAACTCGTAAACAAGGACGACCCGCAGGTTATCGAGATCTGGAACATCGTATTCATGCAGTACAACCGCAAGGCTGACGGTTCACTCGAGAGCCTCTCAATGAATGTTATCGACACTGGCATGGGATTCGAACGACTCGTACGTGCAATACAGGGCAAGAACTCTAACTACGACACAGACATCTTCCAGCCTGTCATCAAAGAGATTTCACGCCTTTCAGGTAAAGAGTATGGCAAGACAGAAGATATTGACGTGGCTATGCGCGTAATCGCTGACCACCTCCGTGCCGTAGCATTCTCTATAGCTGACGGACAGCTGCCTTCAAACGCTAAGGCTGGCTACGTAATCCGCCGCATCCTGCGCCGCGCCGTACGCTACGCATACACATTCCTCGACCAGAAGGAGGCATTCATCTATAAGCTCCTGCCTGTCCTCATCAGCGAGATGGGCTCATCATACCCAGAGCTGCCAGGTCAGCGCGAACTCATCAGCCGTGTGATAAAGGAAGAGGAAGACTCATTCCTGCGCACACTCGACAAAGGCATCAGCATGCTCAACGATGCCATTGCTGAAATCAAGGCAGCAGGCTCAACCACTCTCGATGGTAGCAAGGCGTTCCGTCTGTTCGACACATACGGATTCCCGCTTGACCTCACCGAACTCATCTGCCGCGAGGCTGGCATCGAGGTCGACGAGGCTCAGTTCAACGTTGAGATGGAGGCACAGAAGCAGCGTGCACGCAATGCTGCACAGGTTGAAAACGGCGACTGGATTGCCGTTGCCGATGCCGACATCAATCAGGAGCAGGTATTCGTAGGCTACGACCACAGCGAACACACCTGCCGCATCACACGCTACCGCATGGTGAAGCAGAAGAAGGTAACATTCTACGAACTTGTGCTCGACTATACACCATTCTATGGCGAGATGGGCGGTCAGGTAGGCGAGAAAGGTGTACTGGTATGCGAAGGCGAGACTGTAAACATCATCGACTCAAAGCGCGAGAATGGCCAGACCGTACATATCGTTTCTGCCCTCCCACAGAATCTTGAGGCAGAATACATGGCATGCGTAGATACAGACAAGCGCAACGCCAGCGCAGCTAACCACACAGCTACTCACCTTCTCCACCTTGCGCTCAAGCAGGTTCTCGGCGACCACGTCGAGCAGAAAGGCTCATACGTAGCACCAGACGCACTGCGCTTCGACTTTGCTCATTTCGAGAAAGTCAGCGACGAGCAGCTGCGTCAGGTAGAGCGTCTTGTTAACGAGATGATACGTGAAGACATACACCTCGCAGAACATCGTGACACTCCGATTGAGGAAGCTAAGCAGCTGGGTGCTGTCGCTCTCTTCGGCGAGAAATACGGAGATACAGTACGCGTTATACAGTTCGGTGAGTCAGTAGAGTTCTGCGGCGGTATACATGCCACATCTACAGGCCGCATCGGTATGTTCAAGATTCTCTCTGAGGCAAGCGTGGCAGCAGGCATCCGACGCATCGAGGCTGCTACAGGCCGTAATTGGGAGGAGCTGACATACGAGATGGAAGACAATATGCGTGCGCTCCGCGCTCTCTTCAACAATACAAAAGACCTGCAGGGCACTATAGAGAAATTCATCAACGAGAATGCAGAACTCAAGAAACAGGTTGAGAGTTTCAACGCACAGCAGGTAGAACGTCTGAAGGGCGACCTCATCGCTAAGGCACAAGACTCTGGCGACGGCATAAAAGTCATTAAGTCTGTTATTGCCCTCGATGCTGCACTCGCAAAAGACCTCGTGTTCAAAATCCGCGAAGCAATGCCAGAGAAGCTCATCTGCGTCATCGGCACTGTAGCTCACGGCCGTCCATCACTCAATGTGATGCTCTCTGACGACATGGTTGCTGCAGGACTCAATGCAGGCAAGCTCGTGCGTGAGGCTGCGAAGCTCATACAGGGCGGCGGTGGCGGACAGCCACACTTCGCTCAGGCTGGCGGCAAGAATGCTGACGGACTGAAAGAAGCTGTCGACAAGGTCATCATGCTCATCAAGGAGTCTATGATGTCATAACCCGCAAACGGAAGATTGGTGCATATGCACCAGCAACTCCATACTGTGACGATAGCCATACGGCATCCATCACATTACACAAAATGCCAGTTTCTATGAGTCTAACGTCTCATAGACTGGCATTTTTTCGTTTCCATCCAAAAGAGGGAGTACTATACGTGGTAAATTTCATTACCTACACAATACTGCATTAACCTATGAAAACTGACACCATGCATGACAGAATACACACCAGCATTATGCTGCTAATCATTCTTCTGGCAGGATTCTGCATGCCAGAAAGAATATGGGCACAACATACGGAGAGGAGCGACTCGCTCAAAATCCGAGAAAGAAACATCACGGAAGAACATGTGCCTGCTAATAACATTCTTACGACGGACACAAATATCTCGGCAGAACCGCAGGTCTCTGATTTCATGCCTGACGTCACAATCCCCAAAGTGCAACAACAAGGGAGCTTAAACCCATCTGCAGTTGGATACGACTATCTCTCCCCTATCCCATCACACATCCTTCGCTGGGACAGTGGCATACTGACTGGCAGCAATTACGGCTATGGAGGAATACTGGGAGGAAGCTATACAAGCAACATGATACTGGGACAGCAGTGGGACAACATCAC
>JAFPAS010000137.1 GCA_017424205.1 Prevotella sp.
AAAAGGATGTAAAACTATTCTGTTTAGATAAAAAAACACAAAAATAACCCATGCATAACGATTGTTTAAAATAAATAATGTAACTTTGCATCTTGAATGTATTTTTCTATTTAATAACTATTGAAAAAAATGACGACAGAAATAAAAAAATTAGTTGACAAGGCTGTAGAGGCTATTCAGGACAAAAAAGGACGCGACATAACAGTAATCGACCTCAGCGGCATAGACGGATGCATAACAAAAGCATTTGTTATATGCGAAGGAGGATCACCAAGCCAGATTGAAGCAATCACTGACTCTGTTGAGGAGAAAATGAGAGTTGACCTCGGTGAAAAGCCTGTTAAGGTGGCTGGACTTGAGAACTGCGTATGGGTGGCGATGGACTATGTTGACATCATGGTGCATGTCTTCGTGCCAGAAACACGCGACCACTATGACCTGGAACGCCTTTGGGCTGATGCTCCATCAGAGCAGATTCCTAACCTCGACTAATCTTGACTCCCCAAGCATGCTACATTTCATGCATGCTGATTAGCAAACACAAACCATTAAAAACTTTTTATGGCAAACAACCCTTATGGCGGAAACGGTCCAAAAAACAATCCAGAAGGACCGAAAATGCCAAAATTTAATATCAACTGGCTCTACACAATCATCATTGTAGTGCTCGCTGTGCTATTCTTCTCTGGTGGTGGTGAAATGGGAAAAACCGCATCGCAAGAGGCTACCTATAGCGACTTCAAGAAGTTTGTAGCCAATGGCTACGCCAGCAAAGTCGTTATCAACAAGAAGGATTCAGAACTGAAGATGTACGTAAAACCAGAAAACGTGCGTCAGGTGTTCAAAACGGCAGCAAAACAGGTAGGACCTAACCCTTACTTAAGAGTAAATTATGGTTCTGTAGACCAAGTTGAGGAGTTCCTTAATCACCAGCAGACGCTGAAGAAATTCAACGGTTCGCTTGACTACGAGGCTCCGAGCTCTGGGTTCTATGAGGTGCTTATAACCTTCGGACCAACAATCCTGTTCATAGCAATATGGATTTTCCTCATCCGTCGCATGTCAAGAGGCATGGGTGGCGGCGGTGGCGGCATGGGAGGCATCTTCAATGTCGGAAAAAGCAAAGCACAGGAATACGGCAAGGATAATCCGCACGATATAACATTCAAAGATGTTGCCGGACAGGAAGGAGCAAAGCAGGAAGTGCAGGAAATTGTAGAATTTCTGAAGAATCCTAAGAAATATACAGATCTCGGAGGCAAAATACCAAAGGGAGCGCTGCTTGTTGGCCCTCCAGGAACTGGTAAGACTCTGCTTGCAAAGGCTGTAGCTGGCGAGGCTGGTGTGCCTTTCTTCTCAATGTCGGGTTCTGACTTCGTTGAAATGTTCGTAGGTGTCGGTGCATCACGCGTACGAGACCTGTTCACCAAGGCTAAGGCTAAGGCACCAAGCATTGTCTTCATTGACGAGATTGACGCCGTAGGACGCGCACGAAGCAATCATCCTGGCATGGGTGGAAACGACGAGCGTGAGAACACTCTGAATGCGCTGCTTACCGAGATGGACGGATTCGGAACAAACTCTGGCGTTATCATACTTGCGGCAACAAACCGTGTAGATATGCTCGACAAGGCTCTGCTGCGTGCAGGACGCTTTGACCGAGAAATCCACGTCGAACTGCCTGACCTCAACGAGCGCAAGGCAATATTCGGCGTTCACCTCAGACCAGTTAAGATTGACAAGAATCTTGACATCGAACTGCTGGCACGACAGACTCCTGGATTCTCAGGAGCAGATATCGCTAACGTATGTAACGAGGCGGCACTCATTGCAGCACGCGCTGACAAAAAATGTGTTGAAATGCAGGATTTCCTCTCTGCTGTCGACCGCATCATCGGTGGTCTTGAGAAGAAGACAAAAGTCATGACTGCCGAAGAGAAAAAGGCTATAGCATATCATGAGGCTGGCCACGCCACAATAAGCTGGTTCTGTCAGTATGCCAATCCGCTCGTAAAGGTAACAATAGTGCCTCGCGGAAGAGCACTCGGTGCTGCATGGTATCTGCCTGAGGAGCGTCAGATTACGACAAAAGAGGCTATGCTCGATGAGATTTGCGCATTGTTGGGTGGACGTGCAGCAGAAGATGTATTCCTCGGAAGAATATCTACTGGTGCCATGAACGACCTCGAACGTTCTACAAAGGCAGCCTACTCTATGGTGGCTTATGCCGGAATGAGTGACACACTGCCTAATATATGCTACTACAACCAGCAGGAATACTCATTCTCAAAGCCATATTCTGACACAACCGCACAGCAGATAGACCAGGAGGTGCTGCGAATGATTAACCAGCAGTATCAGCGCGCGAAGGCTATCCTTGAGGAGCATAGCGAAGGACACAATGCCTTAGCTCAGCTGCTTATCGAGCGTGAGGTGATATTCGCTGAAGACGTAGAGAAGATCTTCGGAAAGCGCCCTTGGGCAAGCCGTTCAGAAGAGATTCTAAACGATGAGCAGACAAACGAAACAACATAAGAAACATGTGACAGGTGCATGCGGCCAGATGACTGCATGCACCTGACATTAAATCAAGTACTACAACAAAACATAGACAGATAGAATTACAGAGTTTCAACAAACTAAAATTCCTAACTGAAATCATAACAATATGCATAAAAACTCTGATTAATCTGAAAACAAAACAGGCATAAATCCGAAACATTTTCAGACACAGAGAACAAATAAGACCAAATTTCTATTACTATGAGCGACAAACTGAAAAATTTCATCGTAAGAGCCATCACGGGTGTATTCTTCGTTGCGACAATGGTTGTTGGCATGCTTACCCCTGTAGCAATGATTGCACTGTTCACACTAATCACAATCCTTACCACATGGGAATATACAGGATTGGTAAATAATAACGTTGAAAACGTACAGGTAAACCGATTCATCTCTACTGCTGCCAGCGCCTTCCTATTCCTTGCAATGGCAGCATATTGCAGCGGAATGGCAACTGCCGAGGTGTTCATACCATACCTGCTCACCATTGTCTATCTGTTTGTGAGTGAGCTGTACACCGGCAACAAGAATCCGCTGGCCGACTGGGCATACACCATGATGGGACAGATGTACATAGCATTGGGATTCGCCGCAATAAATATTCTGGCTTTCCAGAATGCCAGCGGAGTGGTGACTTTCAGCACACTGGCACCGCTCAGCGTATTCATTTTCCTATGGACTAACGACACTGGAGCATACTGCGCCGGCTCACTCTTTGGCAAACATAAGCTCTTCCCGCGCATCTCTCCCGCAAAATCATGGGAAGGCAGCATCGGAGGCGGACTGCTCGTTATCATCGTTGCTGCAATCATTGGCTACATTGACGGAGTCGTCATTGCCAATCCTCCTTACGCAGAGGCGGCAGCAACCGTAAACGGCATGCCGGCATTGACTTTCAGCATACTGAAATGGGTAGGCATGGGCGTAGTAGTAGCTGTATTTGGCACATGGGGCGACCTGGTTGAGTCGCTCATCAAGCGAACAATAGGAGTCAAGGACTCTGGCACAATCCTGCCAGGTCATGGTGGAATGCTTGACCGCTTCGACTCTTCCCTGCTTGCCATACCTGCATGCGTCATTTATCTCTATGCTCTGCAGTATATGCTGTAAGATTTTACAGAACGCAAGACTAACGTTTAGATTTCTGACAATAGAAAATAAGAATAATGAAATACTATCTCATAGTTGGAGAGGCATCAGGCGATCTGCATGCCTCTCATCTTATGGAAGCAATCAAAAAGCAAGACTCCAATGCTGAATTCCGCTTCTTCGGAGGCGATAACATGACGGCAGCTGGAGGAACAAGGGTAAGGCACTACAAAGAACTGGCATACATGGGATTTATTCCTGTGCTGATGCACCTGCCTACGATAATGAAGAATATGGCGCTGTGCAAGAAGGATATTGAGCAGTGGCAGCCTGATGTCGTAATACCTGTTGACTATGCAGGGTTCAATCTGAGCATATGCAAGTTTCTGAAAAAACTGCGCAAGAAGAAAAGAACGACACGTCCGAAGACATTCTATTATATAGCGCCGAAGATTTGGGCGTGGAAGGAATACAGAATAAAAAACTTCAAACGTGATGTTCAGGAGATGTTCTGCATCCTACCGTTTGAGGTTGACTTCTTCGAGAAAAAACATAATTACCGCGTACATTATGTAGGTAATCCTACTGCTGATGAGGTGCGAAAATTCAAAGCAGAATATACTGAGACACACGAAGAATTCTGCAATGCAAATAATCTTAATCCATATAGCCCTATCATTGCTATTCTGGCAGGCAGCAGAATACAGGAGATTCGCGACAATCTGCCATCAATGCTGCAAGCCGCACAATTTGAAGGTTACCAATACGTCATTGCAGCCGCTCCAGCTATAGACGACAGCGTATATGCAGAAATCACCAAAGGTTATAATGTTCATATCGTTAGAAATAAGACCTATGCCCTGCTTTCACACTCAACTGCAGCTCTTGTCACAAGCGGCACAGCAACACTCGAAACGGCAATCTTCAATGTGCCTCAGGTGGTATGCTACAAGACTCCTATGCCAAAACTGTTCAGATGGGCTTTCAACCATATCATTAAGTGTAAATACATCTCGCTCGTCAACCTTATCGCTGACAAGGAGATAGTGCAGGAGCTCTTTGCTGACCGTTTTACTGTAGAGGATATAGCCAGAGAACTTGAAAACATTCTGCCAAACGGCAACCGAAGGGAAATCATGCTGGACGGATATGAGAACGTGCGCCAACGCTTAGGCGACACTTCTGCACCCGAAAATGCTGCACGACAGATGATTGAATTACTGAAAAAATAGCAAACTGGCAGTATACACATCTTGTGGTGTCTCAAAGTTTAACCAGAAGCGAAACGACACAGAGGTATGCAACAACATTCATAAAACGATACGCAGACAAGAAGAGACATACAAATAATTAGATAAACCTACTGTAGCACCACGTCTCGTGGTGCTACAGTAGGTTTTAAACATATAGTATATT
>JAFPAS010000138.1 GCA_017424205.1 Prevotella sp.
AGGCTATGCTCTATCTTTATTCCGCCAAGCCAAAGGTCGCGTCCCTCAACGAGTTTATGCACATCGAACCCCATGCCTACCCTTATATTAAGCGCAGGCGCAGCATTCTGGCGACTGTTTTCTGTGTTCTTATTATTATTCATCTTGTCTTTTTATTGTCAGTATATTGACTTTTGGGGGACAATCCATTACTTCATGCAGTCAAACTGCTATCTTCTTTGGTCCAGCCCATTGATTTGCAGACCGCCAACAGCAGTCTGTCGGAAAGTCAGCAGCACTTACCTGCGCTGGAAGATATCCTTTATGCCGTCCATATCGAATGCAAGCGAGAAACGCAAAGTCTGGTCAAGAGGATTTGACTTAGCTGTAGCGATTACATATCCCACATCGAGCGAGAACACATTCATCTTAAATCCGGCACCCAATGTAAAGTATTTACGGTTGCCCTTGTTCTCTGCTTCATGGTGATAGCCTGCTCGCAAAGCAAACTTATCATGGTAGATATACTCTGCACCTACGCTCCACTGAATTTCCTCCAACTCTTCCTTCATTCCGTTAGGAGCGTCAGAAAAGCTCTTGAAGATACCAGATATAGAACCAACATCGTAGTATTCCTTCTGCACGCGGTCTTCGTATTCCGAGCTTGACTCGCCATCTAACTGTTTAGGATATGTCGGCACGAGCAGTTTATTAGCGTCTGCAGCAATAGTAAATCTATTGTATTCATCTACAGGAATCATCAGCGAAGCACCCAGACGCATATTTGTCGGGATAAATTCAGCATTGTTTGAACCACCGAATGTTATCTTCGAACCGACATTAGAGATATTAAGTCCGAGTCCGAGCTGACACTCTCGCATGCCGAGATTCACGTAGTTCTGATAGTAGCATGAGATATCTGCCGCAAAAGCCGACCCCGGTGACGTATCTTCCGTATAATCCCAAGTAAGGTCTGAGTATATCCAACGCACGGCAGCACCAATAGAGAATGTCTCGCTGAGCATCATAGAATATGCCACATCGACAGACATTTCATAAGGATTGATAGTCATATCATTCGAACCCGAGATGTCACTGGACGTGAAAACCTCGCCAAGCGAGAAGTATCTGAGCGAACCTGACACAGCAGAATAATCACCTATGCGGTAGTAGCCGGCAAGATACGCAAGGTCCATATCGCTAACAAGCTGTCGAAGCCATGGTGTATAGTTGAGTGCGACACCGGCACGAGAGATTGTGAACGGATATTTTGCAGGATTCCAGTACTGCGACACAACGTCAGGGTCAGTAGCAGCTCCGACATCACCCATACCAGCCGAGCGAGCGTCAGGCGCAATTGTCTGCGACGTTACACTGGCATTAATCGGATTAAACATATTCTCCTTGTCCTGCGCTGCAGCCTTTAACACAGCAATGCTGAGCATCAGGAGCATCATAATTGTTTTTCTCATTATTCTATTTTGTATTTTTTGTTTTCTCTTTTAGTAATATATACTGCAGAAGGTGTTATTCTCTGACGCAGCTTATAGCATAATCGCCATACAAGAATATCATTTCCGTCACTCCGAATGATACTCCTATTAGGAGTGTATATATCATTTCGCCACAATAAGCTTTTTGGCTTTTGATACATTTCGGCTTCCGTCACACGATATGTTGACACGATACAGATATACACCGGTTTTTAATCGTTTGCCGTTTGCTATTGTCACATCCCATGGAACAGCACATGTGGTCATGCCTGGTGTAGAAGGTGATGTAATCTTATGCAGCATTCGGCCACTCATATCGAATATTTCAATCACAACATCAAACTCCGACCCAGGTCTGTTATGTGTCACGATAAACGACGTTGTGCTCTGCACCGGATTCTGCACAGCATTAATATCAACAATGTTTGGTGGCAATCCTGCGACAACATTGAACGAAAGACTGGTCACAGAAGGATTGTTCATAACATCCCACACTCTGAACTGCAGTGTATGATAGCCCGGTTCGAGCTGTGGCATATAACTGTATGTCATGCCTTCTGTGTATGTTCCGAAGTTGTAAGTGAAGTTCTCGTTCAGATTGAATGTCATGTTTGCATCGTTGTCGATAACAAGCTGCATATCATGTCCGATGCCTGCACCCGATGCGTTTATTCCATCAGCATCTCTTATCTCTGCCACAAAGAACGGCGTAGAGTTAACATCCCCTCCGTTGACAAACATTGGCGAGTTTAGATAACAATATACCGACGGTCCGATTGAGTCGTTATGCTGTGTCGTATATCCGCCGACGAGGAAGTCGTCACATTCTCCATGCGCAGTGATCTTGCCGTCACTGGTATACGCGAACATCGTTATCAGACCGTTTTCATCAGAGTAATTAATATCCTTCGGCACTACGAAGGTAATGTCAAAGAGACCATTTCTGACGCTATCTGTACCAGAGAACAGTGTCTTTGTGCGGTCGTTGTATGTAAACACCTCGTCAAGCTCGGGGTCATTGCCCAGACACTCCAGCATCTCTCGATTATCTCTGACAAGCATAGATAATAATCCGCAGAAGTCAGACATAACGTTCTGCCCGTCACTGACATGTCCTTTAATGCGCACCTTGCTATTAGCATTGAGTTTAAGCATGCCACTTTCTCCGACCTTCATGCCGTTGATACTATCAACAACACAGGTTGCAACAGGTACATTCAGCACAATTGCAGGGTCGCCCAATAGTGAATACTGCAGTTTGTTGACTGATTTATCCTTGCCAGAAGTAACTAGATACTCCTTTACCCTGCGGTTTGCATTGCCCAGAGTTATTCGTTTTCCGTTCTCTGTCTTCAATGCTATTTCTAAGAAAGCCTTGTTCGTATGCTCGTTATAGTTAGAATAAACTGTGCGAGTCGTGCCGTAGAATGCTACGCCGCCCCCATTAGGATTCAGCAGAATGCTCTCACCGATAGTTGTCGAAGTACCGTCAAATGGTCCGATATTGCATGATGCAGTAATCCATACTGGGAGATTATTATTTTTGAATGCATCGAAATCATCAATATCGAGCACACGTTCATGCGATATTGAGAGCGGTTCGCCGTGCCCGCTAAAGTCCATTATCAACGCTCCTGTTTTCTGCTGCGCCTTTATGATATTTGTACAGTCAGGATATCTGAAGCCCGTAGCAGTCTCCATACGCTTGTATGAATCCCACATAACTTTCTTTACGTTAAATCCAGGATACAGTGCAGCAATATAATCAGCCGTTCTGTTGATGTCGCGCAT
>JAFPAS010000139.1 GCA_017424205.1 Prevotella sp.
CACGTGCGGCGACTCAACCATGGCGCCGTATGACGAGGCTGCCACTGTGACACGTGGCTGGGGTATGTATTTCCAGCAGTTTCTGAATGGTGTGACATCAGTAAACTATGCCCGTGGCGGACGCGACACACGCGGATTCTATGAAGAGGCAGACCGCTGGGGCGCTGTGAAGAAGAATATGCAGCCAGGCGACTATGTGCTGATACAGTTCGCACATAACGACGAGAAGAACGGCGGCATGGACGGTGTGGCGCTGAAGGCTTACTACGAGAGCATCGGCAATACAGCAGAGGCAGCCAAGGTAGATACTCGCGGCTCTGTTCCTACCACCACTTATCAGGAAGACCTGCGCAAGTATGTAGAAGAGACACGTGCGTTGGGCGGCAATCCTATTTTGGTGGCACCAGTATGCCGCAGCTATTTCGACGGCAATAAGATACGCCGCAACGGACGTCACGATCTCGGCGACAGCTTCTCGGTGCTCACAGCAAATGGTCCGGTAAGCGGACAGAGTGTGCCAGAGAGCGACCATTCTATGGACTATCCCTACCAGATGAAGATGGTGGCAGAGGAGATGAATGTGCCGTTCATAGATCTTACCACAGCTACAGCAGAACTCTATGAGAGCTACGGCGACGCAAAATGCCATGAGTATCTCTTCGACGGCGACGGCAGCACACACTTTAATACCACGGGTGCGCTGCTCGTAGCGCGCAAGTGTGCCGAGCTGATGAAGGCGCAGGGCATTCTGGCAGATAATATCGTGCTGCCTACCGACCTTACCGTTACACCATCTGACGGCGATATGGGTCAGGCATACACAGGACAGGTGCTCACAAAGGAGTTCACTCTGAATGGTTTTGGTCTTGTACCTGAAAGCGGAACAGTGACTATCACAGCATCTGAGGGCATTAAGATTTCTGCCGACAAGACTACATGGGTGGAGAAGCTCAGCACAGACTATAACGCATCAACACTCGTCAAGACATTCTATGCGCAGCTGACACTAGAGAAGGCTGGCGTGACAGAGGGAACGGTTACTATCGCTTCTGGCGACAAGACCATCGTCATACCTGTAAAGGCTACAGCAATTGTTGTTGAGGGCGGCGTGCCAGTGAAGGCTTATTGGCGTCTGGAGAAGGACGAATCATGCCAGCTGACTGGTCCGGCTACAGTTCTCGGACAGTCTTGGTCTAACATGTATGTTCAGAGATATGCTTGTCCGAAGGGCGGAACAGATGCTAACGGCAACTACTACACACAGTATCCAGACGGTATTCCTGCAGGCGAGACACCTGACCGCAAGACACAGCGCAACCTGCTCAAGGGCGACAACTGGCCTGACGGCGAGATTGACGACAATCCAGAGCGATACATAGACTTCGGTCTGAAAGCTAATATTGGCACAGAACTTAAGATTACGAATATCAGCCTTTATGTAGGCGGTGCTGGTGGCAATGGCATGATGTGCCATGTATATTATTCAACAGATAACTATCAGACACGCACCACAATCTATGCGCCGAGCAAGATGGTGTCAAACACTATGAACGGCGTAAGCAATCAGCCAGTAATCACGCTGAAGGAAGGCGAGGAGGTGCATGTGCGCATATATCCATGGTATGACGGAGCGGCTTCGGGCAAGACAATCTGCCTGAGCGATGTTACTATCGAGGGCATGGCTTTCAGCAGTTCGTCAACAGGCATCAGCAATACCATGACTGGCTCTGAGGTTGTGAGCGTGAAGTATTATGATGTTGCAGGTCGCGAACTGCAGGGTAAGTCTAACGGCATGAACATCGTACGCACGGTATATGCCGACGGAACAACGACAACACACAAAACTATTAATAACTAAATCAAAAACTGAATTATGAAAAGAAACTTATTGAATGGGCTTCTGTTCATGCTCGTCAGCCTTTTCGCTACAACGGCAAAGGCACAGAGCACACAGAATGTTATCCCTAACAGCGATACTAATCCTTTCAATATGCGCTATGGCGAGCTTCACGGAGGTCGTGCAAGCTTCGGCTCAGACAATCATATCGACTGGATGAACAACGGCGACTATGCTGTATACAAACTGAAGAACGATGTTGACGCTCAGTACTATGACATCGATTTCGGAGTAGGTACACAGCAGGACAACGTAAGCATAACAATCGCTATTGCAAATGAGAATGGCGAGACTATCTGGACTGGCACACAGGCTATTGAGAACAATGGCAACTGGAACGACTACAAGCCTTACTCTCTCCGTACTGGCGAGATGCTCAAGGGCAAGTATACTATGACTATCACCTTCAATAGTGTAGGCGGAAACGGAACAACAGGCAACCTTAACAATATTAAGTTTACTGCAAAGGAGAAGTTCGTATCTGAGACAGTTGACAATCAGGCTGCTACAGTCACATTCGCATTCGACCAGGGTACAGAGGGACAGACTGGTGTATACAGCGAAAATGCTACTGGATGGTTCAAAAGCAACTTTACAGGACATGGAACAACACTCACAATTAAGTCGGCAAGACTAAACCAGACTCTCTTCCAGCCTTCAAACAGTAATGAATCAGGCCCAACAGATGAGAACTATATTGATTTCATGATAACTCCTGTAAATGGATTGAAGTTCACTCCTACAAAGGTTTCTTTCAATACAACGAAGTATGGTACAAGTGGAGGTGTCGTTGACGCTACATGGGTAAACTCTGATGGCACAACCGTATCTATTGAGACAGGTATTATTCCAGAGCGTAATGACGCTGTTAAGGCATTCAGCAAAGAGGTTGCAGGCGCTGCAGCAAGCGATGGCGTATGTGGTCTTCGTCTCAATCTCTACTCTCTTGGCAATACCAAGCAGGTTGGCTTTGGCAATATTGTTATCGAGGGTGTAATAAGCGGTACTACACAGGATGTTCCACAGTATACACTCAACGTTGCTCTTGCAGATGAGGCTGCTGGTGAGATTGCTGTTAAGCCAAACGTAGCAACATTCTCAGAGGGCGATGAAGTAACACTCACTGTAACAGAGAATTTCGGCTATCACTTTGCTGCATGGGTTGACGCTGACGGTAAGACCGTATCAACAGAAAATCCATATACATTCGCTGTTATGGCGAATACAGACCTGAAGGCTACATTCACAAAGAACAATGTATATGCTCTCAACTATGTTGCTGTTGACGACATGGGCAATAAGTACGGCAACAAGAACCTCGTGACATTCCTCCCAGAGGGTAATGTTGTTGACGGCGTTCACTACTATGAGGAAGGTACAGACGTGAAACTCTCTGTTGCCAGCAATAAGATTCTCTCGTTCACAGGATGGGAAGACGGCACAACTAATGCTGAGCGCACTATCAATATGAACGGCGAGAAGAACGTGACTGTTAACTACGCCGTTGCTGACTACATCGTGGCATGGGATCTCTATCTGGATTCTCCAAACTCTCAGCGTGCTGCCGACTATCGTAGCAATAGCGAGAACGCAGGTCTGCTCTCACTCCGCAATGAAGCAGGAGGAACAACAACCTGGCTCACACGCGGTGTGAACAACGGTGCTGAGGAAGGCCGCTGGGGTGCACGTATCTGGAAGCTCCGTTCTGAGGGATGGTACTGGGAAATCTCTTTCTCTACAAAGGGATACAGCAACATCAAGTTCTCTAACGGTTTCGGACACTCTTACAATACTTATAAGGTGATGAAGGCGCAGTACTCTGTTGACGGCACTAACTTCACTGACGTGGGTACATACGACATCGTTGACCGCGGATGGGTTGACGGAGAATTCACTCTTCCTGCTGAGGCTAACAATCAGGAGCGTGTATACATTCGTTGGGTTCCGGGTTCTGAGGAACTTGTTGGTAACGAGACAGACTACGACGGACTTTCTATTGGCGACATCTTCGTTTTCGGAGAGAGCGAGCAGGCTAACGACCAGACAGCACCAGTGCTCGTAAGCAGCAATCCTGCTAACGGTGCAACAGGAGCTTCTGCTACTGGCAGCATCGTGCTGACATTCGACGAGCGCATCAAGGCTGGTACAGGCAGCGCAACTCTCAACGGTGAGAATATCGCTCCTACTGTAACTGGCAAGACTGCAGTATTCCAGTATGCTGGTCTCGACTACAACAAGGAGTACGCATTCACAATCCCAGCAGGCGTAATCACTGACCGCAGCGGCAATGCTTATGCTGGTACTACAATCAACTTCACAACAATGGAGCGCACACAGCCAGCAGCACGCATCTACGACGCAGTGGTTGCAGCTGACGGCTCAGGCGACTATACATCAGTTCAGGCTGCTATCGATGCTGCTCCAGCAGGACGCGGTACGCCATGGCTCGTATTCATCAAGGCTGGTGAGTATAAGGAGCATGTTAACATCCCTGCTAATAAGCCTTACATCCACCTCATCGGACAGGACGACGACAAGGTATTTATTACTGACGACCGTCTCTGCGGTGGCGACAACGCAGTACATGTTGACGATGGCGCTACGGTAGTGGTTAAGGCTGGCAACTGTTTCTTCGAGGGCATCACATTCGTAAACTCTTGGGGTCATGAGAAGCAGGCTGGACCGCAGGCTCTCGCACTTAATACTCAGGGCGACCGTATCGTTTTCAATAAGTGTTCTATGTGGAGCTATCAGGATACATGGATTACAACAAGCACATCTAACAACCGTTGCTATGCTAAGGACTGCTTCATCGAAGGTGCGGTAGACTTCATCTACAACAGCGGTAACTACTACTTCGAAAACTCAACTCTCTATATCAACCGTAAGAGCGGTGGTTACATCGTAGCTCCTTCTCATGCTGCTGATGTTAAGTGGGGTTACGTATTCATGAACACTCTCATCACAGCTCCAGGCAACCCTGCAGAGACTGACGTATGGCTCGGACGTCCATGGCATAACTCTCCAAAGACTGTCTTCATCAATACAACAGCTGAGGTTACAATTCCTGCTGCAGGATGGTATGAGACAATGGGCGGTCTGCCAGCACTCTGGGCTGAGTATAACACAATGGACGGCGACGGCAACCCTGTAGACCTCTCACAGCGTCGCTCTTCTTACTACAGAACAGAGAATAACGAGAAGGTTTGGGTTCACAACGTGAAGAACACTCTCACAGCCGAGGAGGCAGCACAGTATACTGTTAAGAACGTACTCTCTGGTTCTGACGCATGGCAGCCAGAAATCATCACAGAGGCTTGCGCAGCTCCTAAGGCTACATTCAATGCTGAGACAGGCAAGATTTCTTGGGATGCAGTGCCATACGCTATATGCTACGTAATCACTAAGGACGGCAAGGTTGTAGGTTTCACAACTGAGACATCATACGACTATGTTGCAGGTTCTGAGTATAAGATTCAGGCTGCTAACGAGTTCGGTGGACTTAGCGAGATTGCTGTTCCTGGCGAGTCTACAGGTATCGAGATACTTGAAGGCAACGCAACAGGCATCGAGCAGGTTTATACTATCGACGGCAAGCGTCTCCCTTCTATGCAGCGCGGCATCAACATCGTGCGCACTGCTGACGGACGCGTAGTAAAAGTAGTGAAGTAAAGTTCGTGTTTTCATAATGGATAGCGGGACGGAGGTAAATCCTCTGCCCGCTATTTTTTTATATCTAATCTTTAAACGATAAAGCCGAAGGCAACGACAAAGCTGAAGGCTTCGCCAGCTTGAGTAGCGGACGTCAAACGAAGTAAGGGCGAAGCTCTTACCGTTTGGTGCGCGAACAGTGAATGCTGGCAACAGATAACGATAACCTTAAACATTAAACCTTAACCATTAATCCTTAATCTCACAATTAGTGCGAATTTGTAAAAAAACATGCAATCTATTTGGATATTTATTGTTAATTTCGTATATTTGCAAACGTTTACTTAGTTATATGTCTGTATGCTTTGCAAAATAATGTAAATTTAAATAGAAACGCTTCATTCTGGTATTAGTGTAAAATCTGAATTGAGAGAATTTGTCTAATTTATCTTTAGCATATCAGCGAC
>JAFPAS010000140.1 GCA_017424205.1 Prevotella sp.
ACCCTTCATAATAAACAGCGCGTGTCCAAAGATTGCTTGTGCGCTTTCTTTTTACGAACGTTACTTCTGTTGGGTCTGGCCATTTACTCATTAAGTGCTTGTTGGCTTTTCGTGCCAGATCAATCATCTCGCTTTGTGCTATCAAAGTCAATGGCATCAGCGCCAGAATTGTAATAATAAGTAGTTTTCGCATATTGGATGTTGTTTTATGTTTTCTTTTTGCTATAGTTAGAACTGCGTGGTTGGCATCGTCAGTTCTCATGTATCTATGATTTGTGAAGTGCGGTAAAGCTTATGTTATTTTATTTTCTGCAGTTAGGAAACCTGAATATGGTTGTACTGTGAAATGTTTCGCCAGGTCTAAGCAATGTTGAAGGCCAGTGTGGCTTGTTCGGTGAGTCAGGGAAATGCATCGTTTCGAAACAGATTGCGTTGCGTCGTCGATAAGGTTTCCCTTCTTTTCCCTTTATTGTTCCATTATGACCGTTAGCTGTATATATCTGCATAGCAGGTTCTGTAGTATATACTTCCATAATAATATCTGTAGATTTGTCGTAAAGACGTGCTACAGGTTTTGTTAGCAAGCCGTTGTTCTTCAATTGGTAGCAGTGGTCATAGCCTTTTGTAACATATAACTGGGTATTCTCTTCATTTATATCTCTGCCAATAGGTTTTGGCTGGCGGAAGTCAAATGGAGTATCGGTTACATCTCCGAGTTCACCTGTAACACGTTTTTTGTCATTGTATAGTGCAATGCTGTCAGAGTCAATCCATAATACTTCCTCAAGAACATCATTTGAGAGATTGCCTGAAAGGTTAAAGAACGTATGGTTAGAAGGGTTTAGTACGGTGGCATGTGTTGTATTAGCTTCATAATCAATACGCAGGGCTTCGTCTGTAAGAGTATAGGTGACTGACAGATTCAGTTCTCCAGGAAATCCGTTCTCTCCATCAGGAGATACATATCTCATCACAACTGATGTGTCGTTATTACTTACTATGGAGAAAAAGCGTTGTGAGAAACTAGGGGTTCCTCCATGCGAGCAATCTCCATTACTGCCTGTTTGTAGGTTGTATTCTTTTCCGTCGATAGTAAGTTTGCCGCCTAATATTCGTCCTATGTATCTTCCTACTACTGCACCGAAGTTCTGACGATAGTCGATGTAGTGTTGCAGAGTGTCAAATCCGAGTACAATGTCTGTGCCGTTTACCTCAAGTACAGGTATTCTGGCACCATAATTAATTGCGGTCATCTTAATGTTTCCCGCTTTGTTATGTAGATTTATGCTTTTGATTTCTTCGGCTTTAACGTCGAAGATGGATATGATGAATATGGAAATATATAATAATGTGATGTGTTTCATGCTCCTTCCTTTTCTTCTTTCTGCTCTTTTTCCTTCAGATATTCTGCAAATACTCGCGCTGCACTCTCTACTTTTCGTGCGCATGGCCGCTTTTTGTAATATTCCGCATTACGCTCGTCTGGAATGTTCGTGTCTGCTATAGCCTTACATCCGCTCATTTTGAGTAGTTCTGCGCAAGTGACAGAGCCGTTACGTTCCTTAAACTTCGTAAGCAATTCTTGCACTACTTTATAGCAATAAGCCTTGCCTGCGCTGTCGTCGCCATCCGTCTGTCCGCAATCAAGTCCTCCCAATATGACAAGAGCAGATACTGCACCGCACATCATCCGCATGCGTCCAACACCGCCTCCGAATCCTGCAGCAATGCGTTTTGCTGTTATTTCATCTATGCCGTAAATGTCAGCAAAAGCCATAAGGACACTCTGTGAGCATCCAAACCCTTGCATGAAAAATTCTACAGCATTTTGTATTCTATTCTCCATATTTGGATTTTATTTGAATCTTCTTATGTGATATGATTATTTTGTTGCAAGATGTAGAAAACGTGATGCTGCGGAAAGTATTGAGCGCTCTCTGTTGTCAATGAATGCGTCAAGCAGTTTTGTTTTTTTTCCTATAGGTATAACATCATAATCGGCAATTTCTGCTGGTATAAGACACGTGTGTCCTTCACGCAGTATTACGCCATCCTGTGTGCTGCGTATCTTAATCAGACAATCACCTTGCAGGCACATAGATATTATGAAAGATCCGTATTTTTTTAGATTACGATGGAACGAACCTTCGAAATCAACTATTCTGACACTGAAGAATGGTGAGTCTATGCAAGGATTGGCGCGTTGCATATCGTCTGTATAAATGGTCCGATACTCACTGAGTACTTCATAATCAAGCGCCTCACTCGCAAGTTCAGTATGTAAAACTCGTTTTTTACCATCTATATCGCGCCTGTCGTAATCATAAATGCGATAGGTAAGGTCACTTGCCTGCTGTATTTCTGCTAGCATGATGCCACTGCATATGGCATGAATGCGTCCTGCTGGCAGGTAGAAAACATCACCGGTGTGAACCTCATGACGTGCCATGACATCACAGATACTGCCGTCAGCTATTCTTCTGTTATACTCTTCTTTTGTTAAATTCTCTTTGAAACCAGCATACAGGTACGCACCAGGCTTAGCGTCAATGATGTACCACATCTCAGACTTCCCTCTCTTTCCGTGTACTCTTTCGGCCATAGCATCATCGGGGTGAACCTGTACGGATAGATCATGCTCGGCATCAATGAATTTAGCAAGTAGAGGTAGTGTCGCACCGTAATGTTTTACCACGTCATTTCCTAAAATCTGTTCTGGAAAACTGCGTGTCACATCATCAAGCTTCATGCCTTTCCATTTCCCATTTGCTATAATAGATACAGCCTGTGGTATGCAACTTACTTCCCATGATTCTCCGATTGGAATATCTTCAGTTATAATGTTGTGCGAGTCATCCTGCGCATAGGATATACCATATGTGCTAGACAAGTTCTTCCATGTCATCAGCCGCTGTCCTCCCCATATTACAGGACGGAGATTTGGCTTGAAAAGTAATGGATACATAGGATTTAAGTTGAGTTTTGATTGATAGAGTACGTTGCGAAGAATTTATTTTCCAAAAGATAGCTGTTCTAGTCTTTTCTTCAGTTGTGGAGCCTGCGAAGTGCGTATAGCCATAGTGATTGTACATGTGTTGTCGAATGTCTGGCTGACAATTCTCGGCTGCATGTCCTTCACTATCTTCATCACGTCGTTCATGGCAGGGTAGGCGAAGGAGTATTCGATTTTTTCTTCTATGATGCGTTCTTCTATCGTGCTGTTTGCAATGCAGTCACTTGCAGCTTCGCGGTATGCTACAATAAGTCCAGAAGTTCCGAGATTCACTCCGCCATAGTATCTCACTACAATGATCAGTGTGTCAGTCAGTTCTGCTTTGACCATCTGTCCGTGAATAGGCTTGCCAGCTGTTGACGATGGTTCGCCATCGTCATTCATTCTGAACGACATTCCATTACCTACACCATCAACACCGATGATATAAGCATAGCATACATGGCGTGCGTCGTAATATTTCTTCCTGTATTCTGCTACAATGTCCTTGACATCCTGTTCGCTTTCTACATGATGAGCGAAGGCGAGAAATTTGCTTCTTTTTTCAGAATAGAATCCCTCACCTCCGGCACTTATTGTCTTATATGAATCACCCATATTTCTTTATTATCCAAACTCTCAAAGTCATTTCATCATTATGATGCAAATTGTGAGAGTTAGTCTAATTTGTGTATGATGAGACCAGAACGCAGTTTTGGCTCAAACCAAGTGGCTTTCGGTGGCATGATGTTTCCTGAATCTGCGATATCCATTATCTGTTGCATTGATACTGGGTATAATGCCAGCGCAGCACGCATTTCGCCAGAGTCTACGCGTCTCTTAAGCTCTCCTAACCCGCGCAGACCGCCTACGAAGTCTATTCTCTGACTTGAACGCAAATCGCCGAGTTCTAAAATGTCTTGCAGTATGAGGCGTGAAGAAATATCAACATCAAGCACTCCGATAGGGTCGCTCTCGTCAAATGTTCCTGGTTTTGCGTTCAATGCATACCACTCGCCATCAAGATAGAGAGAGAATTCGTGTGCTTTCTGCGGACGGTATTCTTCTGTACCTTTATTTTCAACAATGAAATTTGCAGCCAACTTTTCGAGGAACTGCTCAGATGTGTTTCCGTTTAAGTCTTTGACAACACGGTTATAGTCAAGTACGGTAAGTTGTGATGCCTGGAATGCCACAGCCATGAAGAAGTTATACTCCTCGTCACCCTTGTGGTTTGGGTTTTGCTGCGCTTTCTCTGTGCCAACAAGAGCTGCTGCTGCACTGCGGTGATGTCCGTCAGCAATATATAGAGCAGGCATTTTTGCGAACTCCTCTGTTATTGTGTTTATGTCATCATCATTATCAACAATCCATAGCTTATGACCGAATCCATCTATTGGCGCAATGAAATCATATTCAGGTTCAGTCTTAGCATATTTCATGATGAGTGCATTCAGCACGTCATTGTCTGGATAGGCGAAAAATACAGGTTCAATGTTCGCGTTATTTACACGCACATGCTTCATGCGGTCTTCTTCCTTGTCTCTTCTTGTCAGCTCATGCTTCTTGATCACTCCTGTTTGGTAATCACCTTGATATGCGCCAATGACTAAACCATATTGAGTTTTCTCCATTCCGCCATTAGCAGGCAGACACGATGTCTGAGCATAAATGTAGTATTGCTCTTTTTCGTCCTGCAATAGCCATCCGTTGTCTTGGAATTTCTGAAACTGCTTTGCTGCTTCTTCGTACACTTTCGGGTCGTACTCTGATGTGCCTGGTTCAAAGTTGATTTCAGGCTTTATGATGTGATATAGCGACATTTCGTTGTCGCCAGCTTCTATGCGAGCTTCTTCTGAATCAAGAACGTCGTATGGTCTAGATTCTACACGCTCTACAAATTCTTTTGGAGGGCGTATGCCCTTAAATGGTTTTACGATAGCCATAGTATTTCTGTATTTTATGTTGTTTTTGTTCTATATTATTCTTTGCAAAGTTAATAAAAAACATGTTACAGTCCAAATCTTTTTACCTTATTTAATAAGTGTGTAGGTAAAAAGGATGAAGAGATATCATATATGCAATAAAAAAACAGAGGCGATTTATAAAATGCCTCTGTATAATGGGTTATTATATTCACTATATGTAATGCCGTTTATCCGTAGATAATCTTGCCATTTTCGTCCATGTATTCCTCTAGACCTTTCTCGTATGTAGACATTGCTCGAAGGCTCATGCCCATGCTGCTGAATCCTCCGTCATGATAGAGATTCTGCATTGTGACTTTACGTGTGAGATCGGAGAACATAACGATACAATAGTCTGCACACTCGTCAGCACTGGCATTGCCAAGTGGAGACATGCGATTTGCAAAGTCAAAAAGCTTGTCCATGCCTTTGACTCCGCTTCCTGCAGTTGTCATTGTTGGTGATTGTGAGATTGTGTTAACACGAACATTGCTCTCGCGGCCGTAGATATATCCGAAACTACGTGCGATAGATTCAAGTAGAGCTTTTGCATCAGCCATGTCGTTATATCCGAACATGGTGCGCTGTGCAGCCATGTAGGTCAATGCAAGAATAGATCCGTGTTCAGCAATGGCATCCATTTTCTTAGCTGTCTGTATCATCTTATGGAACGATATTGCAGAAATGTCAAGAGTCTTGTCAAGCATTGCATAGTCTAAATCGTCATATGTGCGTTTCTTACGTACGTTTGGTGACATGCCGATAGAATGGAGAACGAAATCAATCTTCCCGCCAAGAACTTCTTGTGAACGGCGGAAAACCTCCTCAAGATCTGTTACGCTTGTGGCGTCGGCAGGGATAACCTCGCATCCAAGCTGCTTTGCCAGGGCGTCAACCTCTCCCATACGTATAGCCATAGGGGTATTAGATAGCGTGATTTCTGCACCTTCCTCAATAGCTCTGATAGCAACTTTCCATGCTATAGACTGTTCGTTGAGCGCACCGAAAATGATGCCTCGTTTTCCTTTTAATAAATTGTAACTCATACCTATTGAATTTTAGAAATGTGGTGCAAAGTTACATATAATTCTTAAAGTGTACAACTTTTGTGTCCAAAAAACACTTTATTTCGTCAAAATCATCCAAATATCTGCAGAAGTAGAATTTATTTGCGAAAAGGCATGATGTTTCGGGTATTTTCATTAACTTTGTCGTGAGTTTCCAGCTTTATATAGACTACGTGTCTTAGGCGCAATTAATTGTTTGACTTTTTATGGTATGATTTTAGAAAACTTTACGTTTTTTGATGCGTGAGAATCGTCTGTGGAAAATAGAAAGCGCAGGACTTCTAAAATATCGCAAGGAAATCAAAATGGAGGTAAGTGCTTGTGCTGTAGTTAGTTGAGTTTGGTTTTGTGTTTTAAGGACATGGAAAGCGTAACAAAAGACAGCTTTTGGCAACGTTAAAGGCTGCGAATGAGAATGCTATAAGTAGCGAATGGCTGTATGATATGCTGAGAATCGTATGAAATTCTGCTGTCAATTTGTCCTAAATTTTACACTTTTGATATGCGAAACGGCAAAAAATAGATTTTTTAAGAT
>JAFPAS010000141.1 GCA_017424205.1 Prevotella sp.
AAATATAATCCGCACTCGCCATATTCTGCATCAAAGGCGAGTTCAGATCACTTCGTAAGAGCATATCATGATACATATGGAATGCCAACGATAGTGACTAACTGCTCAAATAACTACGGACCATATCAGTTCCCGGAGAAACTCATTCCTCTTTTCATCAACAACATACGCAATCGTAAGCCACTGCCAGTATACGGCAAAGGTGAGAATGTGCGCGACTGGCTATACGTCGAAGACCATGCACGTGCCATTGATATCATATTCCATCAGGGCAGAGTGGCAGAGACTTATAATATCGGCGGATTCAACGAATGGAAGAACATCGATATCATAAAGGTTATCATTAATACCGTCGATCGTCTGCTCGGACGTAAAGAAGGTGAGGATATGAACCTCATAACCTACGTGACAGACCGTCTTGGACATGACGCACGCTATGCTATCGACAGCCGCAAGCTTCAGGCTGAACTCGGTTGGGAACCATCACTTCAATTTGAAGAGGGCATAGAGAAAACCGTCAAGTGGTATCTTGACAACGAGCAGTGGCTGGAGAATATTACTTCTGGCGACTATGAGAAGTATTATGAGGAAATGTATAAAGGACGATAGGGATTAAGGTTTAATGGTTAAGGTTTAATGGTTAAAGTTTAATGGTTAAAGTTTAATGGTTAAGGTTAATCGTTATCGTCATCGTTGTCGTTAACTAAACAATTAACTCGTCTACTCGTCTACTTGTCAACTTGTTTACTTGTCAACTAAAAAAAATATCCAATGATTGTATGCATCGCCGAGAAACCGAGCGTAGCGCGTGATATTGCCCATGTCATAGGTGCAACACAAGCTAAGCAAGGCTACATAGAGGGTAATGGTTATCAGGTGACATGGACCTATGGTCATCTATGCACCCTGAAAGAACCCAACGACTATAACGACCAGTGGAAACACTGGGCGCTTTCGGCGTTGCCTATGATACCTCATCGCTTTGGGATAAAACTCATCGAGCAAGAACATATTACAAAACAGTTTGCCATAGTCGAAAAACTGATGAAGAACGCTGACAGCATTATCAACTGCGGTGATGCCGGACAGGAAGGCGAACTCATTCAGCGATGGGTCATGCAGAAGGCTGGTGCCACATGTCCTGTGAAGCGATTATGGATTAGCTCACTCACAGAAGATTCCATTCGTGAGGGATTTGCTAATCTGAAAGACCAGAAGGAATACGAACCGCTCTATCTTGCCGGACTGTCAAGAGCCATAGGCGACTGGCTGCTCGGTATGAACGCCACACGTCTTTACACCATTAAATACGGGCAGAATCGTCAGGTGCTCTCAGTCGGACGTGTACAGACACCAACCCTCGCACTCATTGTCAATCGTCAGCGCGAGATAGAAAATTTTGTGCCACGGCAGTCATGGCTTCTCACAACGCTCTATCGTGATACAAAATTCACAGCCATTGCCCGTGATGAGGATGCTGAGGCTGAAGAAGCAGCAGAAATACAGAAGGCAGCAGAGCAAGGGAAGACCATAAAGTCAAAAGGCCCCATATATCGAACAATAGAATATGCGACAGAAGAAGAGGGACAAAGGGTACTTGACCTGATTAAGGACGAGCCGCTGCAGATTCTTTCCGTTGCAAAGAAGAAGGGCACTGAAGCTCCGCCGAAACTATACGACCTGACGTCGCTGCAGGTAGAATGCAATAAGAAGTTTTCTTATTCGGCAGATATGACGTTGAAAACCATTCAGTCTCTTTACGAAAAGAAAATTACGACCTATCCGCGTGTAGACACCACATACCTTTCTGACGATATATATCCTAAATGCCCCGCTACGCTCAACGGACTTTTCAAAACCACCTTTGCCGGACAGGCAGTATACGCAGACCTGGTTAAGCCGCTTGGCGGAAAACCACTGAAGAAAAGCAAGAAAGTATTTGACTCTTCAAAAGTTACTGACCACCACGCAATCATACCAACAGGCGTCACCCCGCAACATCTTTCTGATGCCGAACGCAATGTGTTCGACCTTGTTGCGCGAGCATTCATTGCCGTATTCTATGATGACTGCAAGTTTGAGACAACTACAGTGACAGCTGAGACTGGACGTGAAGAAGAAGAACGAGTCATGTTCCGTACTACGGGCAAGGTCATAACTGACGAAGGATGGCGTGTGGTATATAAGGAAAAGGGGAAAGAGGACAGAGGACAGAGCAAAGATGAGAAAGGAGAAACGGCACTGCCTGTTTTCGTTAAGGGCGAACAGGGACCGCACACACCGATGCTCTCCGAGAAATGGACACAGCCACCAAAACCATATACCGAGGCGACACTCCTCCGCGCCATGGAAACAGCAGGACGCTTTGTTGACGACGAGACACTGCGAGCAGCGCTTAAGGAGAACGGCATAGGTCGTCCGTCATCACGCGCTGGCATTATTGAGACTCTTTTCAAACGCAACTATATACGCCGTGAGCGTAAGAATCTTGTAGCCACACCTACTGGTATCGACCTTATTGATATCATACGCGAGGAGTTGCTGAAGTCTTGCGAGCTGACTGGCATATGGGAGAAGAAACTGCGCGATATCGAACATCGCCGATACGATGCCACACAGTTTATAGCCGAATTGAAGCAGCAGGCTGCAGACATTGTTATGCAGGTGCTGAACGATAATTCTAACAGACGTGTAAGCATTCTCAGCGAAACCGATGCGGCCAAACCCGCAACAAAGAGAAAAGCAAAACCGAAAACAGAAGTAAAGAAACCGCGTGCCACCAAACAGAAGAAAAGTTCTGTTCCCTCAGCGACAGCAAGCCTCATACGCGAAGGCGTTACATGTCCGATGTGCGGACAGGGTGTTGTCATAAGAGGCAGAACAGCCCTTGGATGCTCACGCTGGAAAGAAGGCTGCACGTTCCGCCAGACTTTCGAGACAGAATAAAAAGAAAAAAGAAGAGGTCGTGTCAAAAGTAACAGACACGACCTCTTCTTTTTTGTGAGATTATTTCATTTTTAATCTTCTAATTCAAAACCGATGTCGTTTAAGGCATTTTCCAGAGCCTCACGAGTAGCAGTACCGCTGATGCGTGCCTCACGCTTGGCAAGGTCGATGCTGACGGATGTTACTCCCTCGGTGCGTTCTATGGCGCCTTGTGCTGCTGCACGGCAGTGATTACAAGTCATACCTTTTATATGATATATTTGTACGGAGTCGTCTTTGCTGTGACAGCAGCATGTTTCAGTGTCATGAGTTTCGTGACAGCAGCATGTCTTAGAGCTGTCTCCGCAAGAGTGGTTCTCCTCGTGGCAGTGGCATGAACATGTCTCCGTGTCATGAGTTTCGTGGCAGCAGCATGTCTTAGAGCTGTCTCCGCAAGAATTGTTCTCCTCGTGGCAGTGGCATGAACATGTATCCGTCTCATGAGTTTCGTGACAGCAGCATGTCTCAGAACCGTCTCCACAAGAATCGTTCTCCTCATGGCAGTGGCATGAGCCGTCATGGCAGTGGCATGAGCTGGCCTTTCGTAGTCCGAGTTTTGGCAGGAGGAGCGCATAAATCAGCAGCAGGGAGAGCACGGCAGTACACAGCCATGAGAACCATGATGTGTGTTCTTCGCAGCAAGCCTCCTGTGATGTGAGGTCAGACATGAAGTTTATGATGCCGTTGAAGTGAAGATAATCTGTCAGCCATCCGAAGAAAATGGCTCCTATTACAATTGACCCGATGTATGCCACCAGTGTGCGTGTACCCATCACCTTGCGCACGACGAGCATGCTGGCAAGGTTGCATGCAGGTCCGGCTATGAGCAGCAGTAGCGCAGCTCCTGGAGTAAGACCTTTCATCATCAACGCTACGGCAATAGGTATTGAACCCGTAGCGCAAAGATACATAGGCAGGGAGAGGCACATGACGAGAAGCATAGAAGCCCAGGTATTGCCTTGGAACACCACAAAGAAGCTGTCAGGAATAAACACTGTGATCAGTCCAGCAACAATCAGTCCGGCAACGAGCCATTTGCCGATATCCTCCATCATGTCAATGAAGGCATAACGCAGCGCCTCAGTCATTTTCTGCCAGAAAGTCTTGTGTGTATGAGCATGCTGGCATGCAGTGCTTGAAGCGTGCATCGCATCAGAAGAATTGTCTGCAGCATTAACAATCGCTCCGCCAGCAATGGCCATGATAAAAGCTGCCAGCGGACGCATAATAGCAAATGGCCATCCCATAAGACTGCCTGTTGCGATGATAGAGTCGACACCCGTCTGTGGTGTGCTGATAAGGAATGCTGCTACAGACCCTTTTGATGCACCTTCTTTACGAAGCGACATGGCTGTAGGAATTACGCCACATGAGCATAGCGGCAGCGGGATGCCTATGAGTGCGGCGTTGACTACAGAGCGCAGTGTCGGACGTGCCAGATAGTTGGTGTAATAGCGTCCGGGTATGAATGCGTGCATTATGCCTGCCAGGAAAAAACCGAGCAGCAGATATGGCGACATCTCATTAATAAGGTGTATAACTTCTTGCATAGTTTTGTTCTTGTTTTGCTTTTCGTTTGCAAAGTTACATGTTTCTTACTTAACAAACAAAACAAACCGGATGTTTTTTAGTGGAAAGTGAAAAGATGAAAGTGGAAAACTCTGAACTCTTCCACTTTCATCCTTAATTCTTTTATAGTTTGATTCTCACTCCGAGGTATGCCATAGCACCGTCTACAGGAGCGTATATCATAGTTGGGTCGAATGTTTTTGACCAAGGATTATTTGCCGATATGATTGCGTTCTCCTGTGTGCAGCCTGTCAGGTTCTCTCCGCCGAGGTATATTTCGAAGTGTTTGAACTTGCGTGTAGCCTGAGCAGAGAGCAATCCGAAGGCGTCATATTTCTCTCTCCACATCTTTGCTTCGCCCGGATTAGGCATGCGTCCGCCACCATTGAGCTGATATGTGACATCAAACTGCCAATTGTCGTCAGGTGTAGTGTATGAGGCAGTAGCAAGCGCCTTGTATGAACTGGTGAGCGGCTTGTCGCGCATCACTCCGCCATATGAGCAGCGAATGTGATTCATGCGGTATGCAGCAGTGAGCGTGAATCCCTTGAAGAACGGATAAGTCGCGTCAACCTGCACTACGTGGCTGTATGAGTCGCCGTCAAGGTCAGATATGATGATTTTGTTTGGGTCAGAGTCAAAGTCGATGACAGCCTGATTTATGAATGTCGTATAATAGTATTCGGCATTCAGTTTGAGAGTCTTGTCAGCGATAGGAATGTTAAATGCGAGAGACGCTCCGAGGTTCCATGCCTCCTCCTGCGACAGGTTGTCTATCACAAGTGTACGTCCTGCCGCCAGCAGATTGTTGTTCTCTGCCAATGCATGCACAGAACGGAATCCTTTGCCAGCCGACAGTCGTATGCCGAAAACATCCCACGGCTGATATTTGATGTGTGCTCGTGGTGTTATGAAGCTTCCGTGTATTGAGCTGTGGTCGTAGCGTATGCCAGCCATGGCAGTCAGGCGATGGTGCATGTCGAATGTATACTGAACGTATGCTCCAGGTGTCGTTTCGCTCACTCCGCCAGCAGTCTTCGTGCCGAGACGATATCCCTCCGGAGCGAGAGAACGCTCTTTGAAGTAGTCATGATAGAGACTTAGTCCGGCAGAAAGCGAGTGATGGTCGTCAAACTGAGTTTCGTATACGAGTTGTGCGTTAAGGTTTTTCTCGTTGACGGTGTATTTCTTCCATGCTTCGTTACCGTAAACGGCATCCTGCTGGTGCAGTGATGCGTTGGCAATGAGTGCTATGTTTGAGTTGTGCTCATGGTCGAAGATGAATGCATGCTTCATAAATGCCTCGTAACGAGCGGTTTCTATACCGATGGAGTATAGCGGAGTGCCGTCTGGTCCGCGGTGTTTGTGTGCCTCTTCTGTCTCTCCAGATTTGCGGTCTTCCTGCAGAATCTGCCATCCGCCGTGGAATATGTAGTGATGATTAGCGTAATGCCAGCGGTTAGTCAGATTATATTGTTCAATCTTAGGCATGTCCTGGAATCCGTCGTCGTTTGAGTCATGATTGCCCCATCGATTCTCATAGTGTCCAAGAATATTGCTGCTCCAACCTTTTCCCAGGCTGAAGTTTGTGTCGAAGTTTGCTTCGAAGCGGCTCTGCAGATCGCCATAAAGATTGACATTTGTAGCAGGCTCTTCTTCTGGTTTCAGATAATCAATGTCTATCTGTCCGGTTATAGACTCATAGCCATTCTTGACAGATGCCGCACCCTTTGAAACGTTGATGCCTTTCATCCATGTGCCCGGAACGTATCCGAGAGAGAAAGGTGCTGCTGCACCGCGGAAAGAAGGCATTCCTTCAACCATCATCTGTACGTATGTGCCAGACAGTCCGAGCAGTTTTATCTGCTTAGCACCAGTCGCTGCGTCAGTGTATGATACATCGACTGCTGGATTTGTAGTGAAGCTCTCGCCAAGATTACAGCAAGCGGCACGCAGCAGTTCGTGCTGTCCGATGCGCGTACCGTTTACAGCACCGCCCAGACGTCGTGTTCCTGT
>JAFPAS010000142.1 GCA_017424205.1 Prevotella sp.
AACTCGCTAAGTGATAGTTTATCGAGCGCCATCTCGATATTCTTTATAAGTTCCTCGCGACGTGTCTCTGCATCGCCTTGTAATTGTCCGAATTTCAATTTGTTATCCTTTTTTATTTTCTATGATGTACAGCGGCAACTAGTAATGTTGTCGCTGTACACATTATATTACCTATATCTATTATTTTTTCTTTCCTATCTGCTTCCTCTGATACACACTGCGCAAAATAATCAAGAGCAGTGCAACCAAAAGTACTCCATAAGAAATGTATGCCATTCGCTCTGTTATTTTCAAAGTCTGCGGATGGAAATCGAGAACAATATCGTGTTTACCCGCTGGCACATTAACAGCACGCAGCACATAGTTCACTCTTCCGAGTTCTGCAGGTTTTCCATCAATAAGAACTTGCCATCCGGGATAGTATATTTCAGAGAACACAACAACACCACCCTCTGCGGAATTAGCTGTATATTCAAGATGGTTTGGAGCGTATTTCGTAATATGAATCTCTGCAAGAGAATCCTGTACATTAGAAGTGCCAAGGATATCCTTATACTTAACGTCAGCAACGGCCTCATGTCGCAAGTCAATATCAGCCATGCCGTCAAGTTCCTCGTTTGCATTGTCTGAATATGTCACCTTATCAACAAACCAAGCATTGCCCATGGCATGCGGATTCTGCAACGGAGCAGTACTTCCTCCCTGCATTGGCAGTATGAAGTATTTTGCATTGAGCATATTAAGCACTGGCGAAACCTCTGGCGAAACAGCAGACATATCTCCATCAGCATCTACAATTGCTGACATTACCTGTTGCATCTCCACATGTATATACTTTTCTATCAGTTCTTGGTAGCGACGCAGTTTTGCAGCGTGATACCCACCAATAGACTTGTGGTAGTATGATGTCTCGTTCTCATTGAAGGTGTTTGAGGCGAGATTCAGCACGCGGTAGTTGATAGACTTGTCCTGCAATATAATCTTATCAGTTTCTGTCATAGGCTGTGGCAACTCACGTACATCTGCATTAACGAACATGCCGTCGTTCAGATAGCGCTTGTCTACCTGCCACAAGTCAAAAAGACAAAGGGCCATGAGCAGCACTGCCATTATCTCCACACGGACTTTTCTATATAAGAATGCAAGCAACACTGCCGTTCCGATTGTTATAATCCAGAATGAACGCCAGCAATCAGCAGCAAATACCGCCTGACGCATCTCACTCAAATTATTAACCAACGGCATCAGATGTTCCTGCGGGAACTGTGACAATGCTCTCATTTCTGCATTAGAAACGAAATCTGGGAAGAATACTGACGGCATCAAGGCAAACAAGACACAAATGCCAGCAGTAACTGCATAACTGATGTATATCTTTTTCTTGTTATTTGCAAAAAAATCCGGTTCGTCAGCTATGCGTTTCAAGGCAAGCATTGCAAGCAAAGGCATAGTAAACTCCGCCACTACCAGGATTGATGCCACTGTACGGAATTTAGCATACATCGGCACATAGTCGATAAAGAAATCTGTCAGAGGCATAAAGTTTCTGCCCCACGAAAGCATGATAGAAAGAACAGTAGCAACAAGCAAGCCCCATTTCATCGGTCCGCGTACGATAAGCAGTCCAAGCACAAAGAGCATGCAGACAAATGCGCCGATATACACAGGACCTGATGTTCCTGGCTGATTACCCCAGTATTGTCCCAACTGACGGTATATATCCACATAGTTATTATCTGCATGTTTCATGGCCACGTCACTCTCTGCCACTGACGACATCGATGCGCCGCCTTTTGTGTTAGGCACAAGCAGTGTCCATGTCTCGTCTATGCCGTAACTCCATTGTGTTATATAGTCGCGGTCAAGTCCAGAGGATGTCTGATTCGCAGAGTTCTGTTTCACCAATTCGCTTTTACCGCGCATTGACTCCTTCTGGTACTCCCATGTATGATAGAGATTCGACGCATTAAGCAGTATGCCTATTATGGCTGCTGCTGCACATACGCCTGTGGCCTTGAAGAAGTGTACCAGACGCTTTTCGCGGATAGCATCGATAAGATAGGCCGCAACCATGCAGAGTATGATGATCATATAGTAATATGTCATCTGCACATGATTTGCCAGCACCTCAAAAGCTGCAAAAATTGCCGTAACGAGGAATCCCCAAGCATATTTGCCACGATAAGCCAGCACCACGCCTCCTATCATTGGAGGAAGGTATGCCAACGCCATGACTTTCCATATATGACCAGCCGCAATGATTATCAAGAAATAACTTGAGAAAGCCCATATTACAGAGCCCAATGCAGCCAAATGCCACTTAAAATCAAATGCACGCAACAATATATAGAAACCAAGCAGATATGCGAATATATACCACACATTCTCTGGCATCCATAGATGATACGCCTCACTGAGCGACGACAGCGTGTGTGCACTCTCGTATGATGGAGCCGACTGATAGGTAGGCATACCCGAGAATACAGAATTTGTCCATCTAGACTGTTCGCCTGTGGCTTCCTTAAATGCAGCAATCTCCTGTCCTGCTCCTCGTCCTGCTGAAGAGTCGTGACGATAGAGTATGCGTCCCTCTGTCACTGCAGGGAAGAAATAAGAGAATGAAATAACTGCAAATACGACAATCACCAGCATGTCGGCTACGTGACTTTTCAATTGCATCAGTAAAGAATCTTTCATCGTTTGTATGCGTATCTTTTGTTTTTATATTTCCCGTTGTTCCGCAACGTGCGGATTTTGTTTGCGTGCAAAATTACTAATAAATCTTCAAATATCAGCACTTTTAGGAAATTTCTTGTATACTTCTACGACATTTTGCCAGCATGACGGCCCTCTGACAATACATTTCTTGCAATGTTTGCACTTTTCATATATATTACGTTAAATATATTCTTTGTGTATAAAACTGCCACCTCTATATCAAAAAAGTATCAGTCAATGCTCTGCATTATACTTTTCTTATGATGCGCATATATTAGCAATAGCTTGCTTTTCAATGGTTTGAACTTCAAAATACTATGTTTTACTTACAGAAACCAAGTATCATATAAGTCTAAAAAGGCTTTTCGTGGTATCAAATGCTGCTTTTTGCCTAATAAAATACCTTAGATTACAAGCCGAAATGGTGCTTTTTAACTTGCAAGAAGCAGTATCTTGCTACGTTTTTCATTTAAAACAAAAAACTCAAAAACATAATACATTAGTACCACGCTGATAATCAAAGCGTTATCAATTTCGCATTATTTACCATATTTCTCTTTCATATTCCTTATGAAATGTACGGCTTAAAATTTCATAGCTTCTCTGTGGACAAGATAGTACAAGCTAGTTGAATCAGTAATACTTTTCGTTCTTTATCCATTTCGTTTCTGTGTTGTTTCATGACTAATTGTCAAACATTACACTATAAAAACTATTGGATTATGACAAAATGGCATATTTCAACATCAGGCATATACTTTGATGCTTAACTGCAAGAGACAATAATATTGTATCATAATAGTTTAACACAAAAAAGATAACACAGATACAAGACTTAACAAGAAAGGAGTAACTCAATGTACACAAACCAAAACAACAGAAACCAAACAAATCAGCAGAAACAGGAACTGCAACATCTGCCACGCTATGCAAAAAACCTTGTAGAAGATGCTCGAAATGGCAGACTTGACCCTGTAATAGGACGTGATGACGAGATACGCCGTGTGCTTCAGATTCTATCAAGACGCACGAAGAACAATCCAATTCTAATAGGTGAGCCAGGCACCGGAAAAACAGCAATTGTTGAGGGGCTGGCGCAACGTATCGTACGCGGAGATGTACCTGATAATCTCAAGCACAAGCAACTTTTCACCCTCGATATGGGTGCCCTAGTGGCTGGCGCAAAATACAAAGGAGAATTTGAAGAGCGTCTGAAGGGCGTGATTAACGAGGTGGTGCAGTCGAACGGTGATATTATCTTATTCATCGACGAAATTCACACACTTGTAGGAGCTGGTGCATCTGAGGGGGCAATGGATGCTGCAAACATTCTGAAGCCAGCACTGGCGCGTGGAGAACTTCGTGCTGTAGGTGCAACAACTCTCAACGAATATCAGAAATACTTTGAGAAGGACAAAGCGCTGGAGAGACGTTTCCAGACCGTTCTCGTTGACGAACCGGACGAAATCTCTGCAATCTCTATTCTGCGCGGACTGAAAGAGCGCTATGAGAATCACCACAAGGTACGCATTCAAGATGACGCATGCATTGCAGCTGTACAACTTTCCGAACGCTATATATCTGACCGCTTCCTGCCTGACAAAGCCATAGACCTTATGGACGAAGCGGCAGCAAAGTTGAGAATGGAGCACGACTCTGTGCCTGAGGAACTTGACGAAATTTCACGTCGTCTTGCACAACTCGAAATTGAGCGTGAAGCAATAAAACGTGAGAAAAACAAGGAGAAACTGGCGCAACTCGATTCTGACATCGCACATCTACGCAAACAAGAAAGCGACTTCCGCAATGCATGGGAAGGAGAGCGTCTGCTTATTAATAAGATTCAGCAACAGAAAGAACTGAAAGAACAGTTGGTGTTTGAGGCTGAACGTGCTGAACGCGAAGGTAACTACGAACGTGTAGCGGAAATAAGGTACGGCCGTCTGCAGCATCTTGACGAGGATATCAAGCTGGCTCACGAGCAACTTGAGGCCAGGCGTAAGACAAATGGGGATAGCGGCAATGCAGCTATGTCGTGCATAATCAGAGAAGAGGTGACGGCAGATGATATTGCCGAGGTGGTGGCACGATGGACTGGCATCCCTGTTTCAAAGATGCTGCAGAGCGAAAAAGACAAACTGCTCAATCTGGAGGGAGAATTGCATAAGAGAGTTATCGGACAGAATGAGGCCATCATGGCTGTTTCTGATGCTGTGCGCCGTTCACGTGCAGGATTGCAAGACCCTAAGCGTCCTATCGCCTCATTCATATTCCTCGGCACGACAGGTGTAGGCAAAACCGAATTGGCAAAGGCTCTTGCTGACTATCTCTTTAACGACGAAACGATGATGACTCGCATCGATATGTCTGAATACCAAGAGAAATACAGTGTTTCAAGACTTATCGGTGCGCCTCCGGGATATATCGGATATGATGAAGGCGGACAACTGACAGAAGCGGTAAGACGCAAACCATATTCAGTAGTACTGTTTGACGAGATTGAAAAAGCCCATCCTGATGTATTCAATATCTTGCTGCAGGTGCTTGATGACGGACGTCTAACAGACAACAAGGGACGAACGGTGAACTTCAAGAATACCATTATCATCATGACATCGAATGCAAAACTGGAGCAATTGCATGCCATCATGCGCCCGGAATTCCTAAACCGTATAGACGAAATAATCGATTTCCATAAACTTTCAGAGCAAGAGATAACAGAGATTGTACGTCTGCAAGTGAAAAAAGTTATTGGCATGCTGCGTGAGCAGGGATATACACTAAATGTCAGCGACAATGCAGTACACCTGCTGGCAAAGGAAGGATTTGACCCTGACTTCGGTGCTCGCCCTGTGAAACGTGCCATACAACACCTGATGCTTAACGAACTGTCAAAGCGTTTGCTCTCGGGAAGCGTTTCAAGAGAACATCCAATCAATGTTGATGTTGCGAATAACGCCCTCGTTTTTTCTAACGCAGAAGGAATTTAACGGGCAAGTAAAATACATATTAACGCACAGGAAATTGTCCTGAACTTTACAAACAATATTGAGGCTGGAATTTTGCGATGCAAACTTCCAGCCTCTTTGGTTTAAATTACATATATGCACGTTTCGTATGAAGAAATTGCTATCTAGGAATACGGCGTATGAACCCCTTTCCTTATTGCACATAAAACACAATTAGCTATATCAGAGCATATTAACGATATTAAATATATTCCTATTTCGTATATGCAAGTATGCACTAACAATTTCTGCCACACAATACTATTCTACTACAACCGCCGTACCTGTTGCCGCTATCATAAGCATAGTACCTTGGTTAACAGACCCATATTCTATATGTATGCCAACAACAGCATTCGCTCCCATCTGACGGGCACGCTCCTCTAATTCCTTCATAGCAGCCTCACGACCTTCTATCAGAACCTTTTCATAACTACTGCTTCGTCCTCCGAAAAAATCACGAATATTAGCCATCACATCCTTTAGCACATTTGCTGCGATTATAGTTTCTCCTGCCAC
>JAFPAS010000143.1 GCA_017424205.1 Prevotella sp.
ACTGTAGAACTGCCGCCATACCGATATGGCGATGCTGACGGAATATGGGCAGCACAGTTCCGTGCGGCACAGCATCAGATAGCACATCAGCTCGAAAACAGCGGTTGTGTATGCACGAGCGACCTCTTCTACGACTATGAGATTGACCAGATTCACGGCGCGAAGAAGCGTGAGATAGGCCAGCGTCTGGCATATCTCGCACTGACACGCGACTATGGCGTAGAGGGCTTAGGAGCCGATGCGCCAGAGTTTGAATACATGGAGATGCTTGATGCGACGGATGCCGATAAGGCTGTGATAGCCGGAACAGCAGTTGAGCAGAATCCTGCAGCTACAGGAAAGGTGGCACGACTATACTTCACAAACTCTACAGATGGCTTCGACCGCATGGCAGACATACAGGGTTTCGAGGCGCAAGGTGCCGATGGCAAGTGGCATAAAGCCATCGTGTGGTCGTCGTCAGCATGGCAGAATGTCAAGCGTCAGGGCTGTTTCCTCATGCTGGCATGCCCGGAGGCTGGCGAGATAAAGAATGTGCGCTATTGCTATAAGAACTTCATCATAGGCAATCTGCACAACCTCAGAGGACAGCCGGTAGTGCCATTCACAACAGAAAAATAAGAATGACAACATGTGTCTATGCTGCTGCCTGCACGTATTGCAGCTATAGACGAAACGTACTGCAGCTATAGAGGATACGTGTTGCAGCTATAGACGAAATGTACTGCTGCCGCATACAACTGTCTGGATACCAGTTTGGAAAGTAATAACTAAAACCCCAAGGAACAATATGAAGAATAAGTTGGTTATATATATTAAATGTTGCATTGCCCTAACTCTTTGCCTGCTGCCTGTGAATGTGGCGGCAAAGACTTTGGGGGCTGAGCAGCAGGTATCTAAAGTCAAGAAACAGGCGAAACATAAGCAGCGAAAAGCAGACGAATTCGTCACAGTGCGTGACGGACGATTCTATATAGGCGATAGTGAATATCGCTACATCGGAACAAACTTCTGGTATGGTGCCATACTTGGAAGCACAGGACAGGGTGGCAATCGTGAGCGCCTTCACCGCGAACTCGACGATATGAAGGCGGTCGGAGTGGAGAATGTGCGCATCCTTGTGGGAGGCGACGGACGCGACAGCATACCAAGTCACATCGCACCGAAACTTCAGGTGCAGCCTGGAGTGTATAACGACACACTGCTTGTTGGTCTCGACTATGTCATGGCAGAGCTTGAGAAGCGCGACATGAAGGCAATACTCTACTTTAATAACGCATGGGAATGGTCGGGCGGATACGGTGCCTATCTCGACTGGGTAGGCTTCTCAGGCGAGGTGGAGAGTTCTGACGGTTCGGGCAAAAAGAAATTCTTCAGCCAGACACCTGTGCCTACAATCGACGGATGGTGGGAGTATATGCAGTATGTCGGCAACTTCATAGTCAACGACAAAGCGAAGGCTCTCGCTGCAGACCATGTGCGCTTCATAGTCTCTCGCACCAACACGATAACCGGAAAGCCGTATCGTGACTCTAAGGCGATAATGGCTTGGGAGATAGCCAACGAGCCGCGATGCTTCATTAACGACTCGCTGCATAGAGCAAAATTTGTGGAATGGATAGACGAACAGTCGAGACTGATTAAATCTCTTGACCCTAACCACCTTGTGACAACAGGTTCTGAGGGCAAGCATGGCTGTGAAGAGGATATCAATCTCTTCCGTCAGATACACACGCTGCCATGCATTGACTATGCCTGCATACACATCTGGCCGAACAACTGGGGATGGCTCGGCAAGTTCAATCAGAACTATGATGCAGACAAAACCATCGCAGCAGATGCTCCTGACCCTATTGTCGACAACGTAAGAATAGCATGCGACTCAACCATAGCATACATTGAAGAAGCCTACCACGTCATGAATACTCCGGCAGAGGGTGTTGACAAGTCTGCGTTCCGCCGCCGTCCGGTGGTGCTTGAAGAGTTTGGCTATCCACGCGACAGATTCCTATTCACCCCAGGCTCGCCTACAAAGGGACGCGATGCATACTATAAGATGGTATTCACCATCATCCGTGACTCTGGAAAGATAGCTGGATGCAACTTCTGGGGATGGGGCGGAAGAGCCAATGTCAAGCACACTATATGGCAGAGATGGGACGACTATGTGGGCGATCCTGCACAAGAAGAGCAGGGACTCAATTCGGTCTTCGCTGCCGACAAGTCAACCCTGAAGCTGATAAAAGACTTTTCGAAGCAGATAAACAAATAGCCGCTGACATCACATACAGACTAAAAACATCTAATCTATATGATAAAGAAAATCTTTCTTATGCTGACCTTGGCGCTGGCAACAGCCGCTGGCAGCGTAACGGCACAAATCAGAGGCAGCAACATAACCGTGACCGTCACGCCAGACCATAAGGACTGGACATACCAGACGGGCGAGAAGATAGAGTTTACGGTGTGTGTGCTGAAGTCGGGCACACTGCTCGACAATGCCAGCATATCTTACGAGATGGGTCCGGAGATGTATCCTGAGGTGAAAAAAGACATGACGCTCAAGACCGGAACAACGAAGATAAGCGGCAAGATGAAGCGTCCGGGATTCTATAAGCTTAAGGTTACGGCTCATGTCGGTGGAAAAGACTATGAGGCATGGTGCTCTGCAGCCGTCTCGCCAGAGAAGATTCTGCCGGCAGCACAATGTCCGGCAGACTTTGATAATCTCCTTGAAGAACTCCTGCTCTTCGCCCTCTTCGTACTGATACTCCTCGCCACAATCGTAGGGAGTGATGGTGTATCGCTGAGGAAAGTATTCTCCGGCAGTGTCATTGGTGGCATAATATCCCATTCCCGGCTCCTCGGTAATG
>JAFPAS010000144.1 GCA_017424205.1 Prevotella sp.
AAGTAGTAGTAAAAGAATTTACAGTTAAAATCTTCTGTCGGTATTAAAATCTTTACTCCATCTGCACCTACAACGAAATCAAAATCTATGTATTTAATATTTCTTGTATGATCTCCAAAAACAACTACAGGTTTATGTACATGATAAACATATTCTTCTGTATCAGTATATCCCGAAATCATACATGTTTCTTGTGAGACGATGGGAAATTTCCCTTCTAACATATAATCAGAAGTCTTTAATTGTTGTGGTTTGGGAATTTTCCCTATGCAATTCTCAAATTTTCTTTTTTCCCAGCCTTGTTTCAAATTTTGTTTTCCTTTGTCGGTTGTTAATTATATTATTCTGCCAATCAGTATCACCTCATCCTTGTTACAAACGTTCATAGAGGTTGCTGCCACGGTGCAAGAATGGAGCGCATCCGATACCGGAGGGCAATAATCATGTCCAGATTATAGCATGTTGTCAGATATGATTTGCCTTCTGCGGCAGTTGTTCGGAAATCCCGAACAACTGCTTCTTTCTTTTTATCATCCTATGCTCCTAATTTCTTATATGTCCAATTTTTTTTCATTCTTTTTCTGTGTTTTTTTCACATATAATTCTTGCCATCTCGTTAAGTGAGAGGCATTGATTGCGACTGATTGTGATTCGCTCATTATGATGCTCCCACGGTGCAAGAATGAGCAACTGACCCCGCACACAGGCTTCCATTCGTGCTCCACTTGGTTTTGCCAAATCAGTGAAACCGTTCTCTTGAAGGTATATCAAAGGGAAACCTCTTTCAAATGCCGCTCTCATTATGTGCTTCTCGCCTTTAGAGATAGAGGGCGATACGAGCACGGCTCCCGCGCTGGCTGCTTCCAGACATTGGCGTGTCTTTGCCTCTATTTCAGCATCTGTCAGTCTTCTGGAACATTGCACCTGTATGCGCACGGGGCGCTGAAGCAGGAAGATATTGCCAAGTGCAGAGAAGGTCTGCCCTGCGAACTGTACCCCTCGCTTTACACGGAACAGGTTGGGATGCTCGCGCTTCATGAGCAGGCGGCGCGGGTTGTCGGCAAGGTAGTTGAGCCAGATGCTCAGCTGGCCTGAGCGCAGCAGCAGGCGGTCGTTGTAGCCGCGTGCAAAGAGCATGCCGTGGGTGCGGTCTTCGCCTCGGCGGCTGCGGCGGGGTGGTTGTTGGGGTGTTTGTGGTGGTGTTTGTTGCGTTGGCAACGCAACAGACGGGACGGGCGCAAAAAACGGAGCGGGCGAGACGGGAGGCGAAGCTGAGGGCGCAACGGGAGGCATGCCGAGGATGAGCTCGCGGTAGTGGCGGTTGCAGCTCTGCTTAAAGCCGCGGAGAGCTATGCCTAATGGCTGCTCCATCTTCTCTCTCACGAAGAGAATGCCGTGAAGATGGTCAGGCATCATCTGAAGGGCAAGCACCTCTATCTCAGGATGATGAGACGTTGTTGCCCACCATTCGTCAGCCACACGCTGCCCCAGTGCAGAGAGCACAATGTGGGGCTCGTCAGGACTGCCCGGTTCGGCACTGCTGCATCCCGCAGCATGACCAAAGAGAGGCTTGCGGCTTTCTGTCACCATCGTTATCATGTATATCTGACGATTGGTGTAGTCATGACCCACGCAACGGCGAAGCATAGAGGCTTTCTTCTCGTCAGCAAAGGGTTTCTGTGCTTCGTATGTTTCTCTGTCCATAGGCTTCAGCCAGTCATCATTCGTCCTGCAGCATCTTTTGCAGTTCGCTATATCCCTTCAGGCATTCACTTTCGAGCTGGCCAAGACGAGCGAGGATGTCGCTGACAGGCTCATACTCAATCTTCTCACGCTCCACCTCCTTATATTTATTAATAGAGAGGTCGTAGCCCTTCTCGCGAATCTCGTCGACAGGCACGAGGAACGACTGGTCTTTTCGTGTGCGCGATGCTTCAGCTTCGAGGTTATGGAAGCGAGCCACTACGTCAGGAATATCGTTTTCGGAAACTTCGCTGCGTTTCTGGTCGAGCGAGAATCCGTCAGCACGCATATCGTAGAACCACACATGGTCAGTGCCTCCAGTGTTTGTCTTGGTGAAGACAAGAATGGCTGTGCTCACTCCGGAATAAGGCTGGAACACACCGCTCGGCATAGAGATGACGGCACGCAGCTGCTGATTGTCGACAATCTCTTTACGTATGGCGAGATGAGCCTTGCTTGAGCCGAACAGTACGCCGTCAGGCACGATGCTGGCACAGCGTCCGCCAATCTCGAGTGAGCGCACAAACTGAGCGATGAAGAGCAGCTCGGTCTTGGTAGTATTGGCATACGCCAGAATATTTTTATTGATGTTACCCTTGTCGAGGCTTCCTGCAAACGGAGGGTTAGCCATGATGAGCGAGTAGCACGCCTGGTCGTCGTTCTGCTCAGAGAGCGAGTCGCGCCATGCCAGTTCGGGTGCAGTGATGTCGTGAAGTAGGAGGTTCATAGCACCGATGCGCAGCATGGTCTGGTCAGTGTCGTAGCCGTTGATCATGCTCGTCTTCATGTGGTGAGCTGTTTCACTCGCATATATTCGGGTTTCGTTATTCTCCTTGATATACTTCACCGCTTCGACAAGGAATCCTGCGCTGCCCATGGCAGGGTCGCAGATATAGTCTTGCGGAGTAGGCTGCATCATTTCGACAATCATGCGTATGATATGGCGCGGAGTGCGGAACTGTCCGTTAGTGCCAGAAGCAGCCATCTTGCCAAGGATATATTCGTAAACATCGCCCATGGCATCACGATTGTTCATATCGAGCGCGTCGACACCATCGACAATCTTCGATAGCGTGCGGGCGTTAGGAATGAGAAATATCGCCGACTTCATGTATCGGCTGTATGCACTCTCTTCGCCAGTGCCGATATGCTTGATGAACTCAAAGACGCTCTGTCGCACTATTCGGAACATATTGTCAGAGCCGAAGTTCTTGAAGACATGCCAGCGTAGATGCTCGTAGGGCACGCCAGCTTTCTCCTCTTCAGTGATAGCTTCGGGATTGACCCATAGCTGTCCGTTGAGGAATGTCGGGTTTTGCACCTCGCACTCCCAGAATTGAGCGTTAGCCTCTTCCTGCAGCTGCTTGTCGTCGAGCATCTTCATGAAGAATATGTATGTCATCTGCTCAAGCACAGTGATAGGGTTAGTGACGCCAGACGAATGGAAGGTGTCCCAGATATTGTCAATCTTTTGTTTTATTTCTCCTGTTATCATTTCTGTTGATGTGTTATTGATGATTCTGTAGGCATGCAAAGAAAAACGCGAACTGTGCGGTCATTCTGCACAGGAAGAGTAAATCTGAAGGTTAGCCTTGATTTTGTTGATTATATACTGTCTGATCCATTGCGGGTGTAGCACCTCGACCTGATTGCCATAAGAGAATATGATAGCTTCGAGTTCTTTGTTCGGGCGTACACGTAGTGTTATGATATTCTCTGTCTCGTCGGCAGTTTGCGAGTGATGAATGGGCTTGCTGACAACATACGGGAATCGCTCGGGAGAGAAGCGTAGCACAATGTTCTCTACTTCGGGATATTCGTTATGAAGGGTCACGCCAACAATGTCTTTGAAATGTGTGTTGAAGTCGATTATATCGTTCGGAATGAATGGTACATCAGCACGTGAATAACTGACAATACGGTCGAGTGCACGGGTTGTTATACAGTTGCCAGCCTCTCTCTCCTGCAGACCTATTAAGAACCAGCGGTTGTTGAACTGCTTCAGATGATAAGGATGAATGACCGTAAGTGTCTCGCTGCCAGTGAATGTGCGGTAAAGCATTCTTATCGGTTGGCGATTTATAGTGCAGTCAATGAGTTCGCTAAGAAACTCTAATCCTTTGAGTTGTTCGTTCTGGTCGAACGATACGACATTTTCGGTATTTGCCTTTATTCCGAATCGATATTCAAGGCTTGAAATTACTTCCTCAATCCATGCGTGGGCAGGTATTCCGCGGTAGCGCTTGAGAATTTCTATTGTGGCGCATAACTTTAAGACCTCGTCTTCACTCAGTTCGCTATTGAAGATAGAGAAGCATGGGTCAGAATATCGATAATAGCATTTCCTGCCGTCGTATGGGTATGCCTTGATAGGTGCACGATATGTGAGGCGGTCACGCATATATTTTATGTCGTCGCGAATCTGGCGGATGCTTACTTCTGTACCACTGATATCAATGAGCGTCTCGTTGACCTTTGCTCTGAGGTCGTCGATGTCGTATTTATTGTATCGGTCGCTGAAGCATCGGTCAAGTATTCGGTAACGTAGTTGTGCGTTTTTGTTAGTAGGCATAAGGGTGAAGCTAAAATTGTGTTGTTTTTAGTTTTATCTGCAAAAATAATAATTTTTATGCAAATACATTCAAAAATAGGAGAATATTTTGTTGCTTCAGCCAAAAAACAGGCTTAAAGTTTAAGGTTAAAGGGTAAAGTTTTAGGGTTATCGTTCACGTTAATCAATAAACTTGTCAACTTGTTTTTTTCGTTACCCTCAAGGAACTTCTCATCAACTAAACGTAACGGCTTAACTACACAGGTATAAAGAGCCTTTAGCTTCTAAACTTGTTTAACTTCAGAAACTAAAGTTACATAATAATATTAGATGACTGTTGCGTGTAGGAAACTGTAATCTGTAATAACTGTAATCAGACAGTAGGGAGTATGCGGGTGGGTGAGTGAGGAAGCGTGATTTTAGAAAACTTTGGCTTTTATTCGTCCACGAGAATCGTCTGGAAAATTCTTCCAGACAAAGAAATGGAAATTCCGCTAAAATTTTGTGTTTTGTATAACTTATTGTTTGTCAGTGTGTTGTGTAGTATTGGCTCTGAGAGGATTGGGTGTTGTGAGACAAAAGGCTACGAATGGCGACGTCATTAGTAGCTTTTTAAATTATCAATAGCACTTAATTAAAATTTCAAAAGCTGTGAATGGCATGACTATTTGCTATGTTTTCTTTTTTGAAACGGCAAAATTGACAACTTTCGCTGATATTCTTGGGTGTGAAAACGGATACTTTTTACTGGATTTATAGGAAAACCAATGAAAACTCGGCGGAGTTTTGCATAATGGATTATGCTATATTAAATTGACTTTCGTGTGATATGTGAATAATATTCTACGCTTTGTAGAAGAAAACTCAACGTATTGTAGAAAAATATTCTAAATTCTGTAGAAAATAATTCTACATTTAGTAGAGGAATATTCTACAAATTGTGGAAAATAATTCTACACCTTGTTAGGTTTTCCCCGAACTGCTCTTATAGTCAGATATGAATGGCGAGCAGATAACGAAGCGGTATTTTGGGACATATAAAAAAAGGGAGATACCGTTGTGGTATCTCCCTGAGATATGATGCTAATAATGTTTCAATTACAGGCCGAGGTCTTTCTTGATTTCCTCTACGCGTGCCTCTGCAGCCTTGTTTGCTGCATCGAAGTCGGCAGCGCCGCTGAATGGAGCAGGCACCTCGCAGTAGAACTTAATCTTTGGCTCTGTGCCTGAAGGGCGAACACTAATCTTGAGTCCGTCTTCTGTGAACCACTGGAGCACGTTAGATGTAGCAGGCATATCGAAGTCTTTCTCTACACCGTTCTCTACCATCTTAAGTGTCTTGTAGTCCTTAGTCAGCACAACCTTGCTTCCTGCGATTTCTGTAGGA
>JAFPAS010000145.1 GCA_017424205.1 Prevotella sp.
ATTTTTGATGTATTTATATCTAAAAATCACGCAATAGACACATAAAATTCAGCAAATATGATGCATTTTCGGGGGCATATCCGAGTTATTTTCCACGTTTTCAACGTACTTTTCTAAACTTTTGCATCATTTTTTTGTGGTCTGAGCATGCAATAACCACACGTGTATCTTCAACGGGCACCTCAAAAAGGGAAGATATCAGCCCTGTCCACTCACTTATGACGACAAAAAGGGGGAAAGACACAGCCTAAAACAAGACAAACAGCCAGGCATAGAGTAACATTTTCTCTTTATGCCGAGCTGTCTGCTGCATTATTTTCCGCCCCAGAATCTGAAGGTTATATCCTCCCATTGCTGCTGAGCGACTCGCTTATATAGCCTTTGGTTTGTTGTCTTTGAGTTTAGCGGTCCGAGATGCTTTATATATGGTCCGATTTTTATATAGTCGAAAAGTTCTTTTCTCAACGAACCCGAAATGATAGTTCTGCCACTATACCATCCGATTTTTATATTCGGGTATATATTTCGCATATACATGGCTATGTCGTTCACATCGTTCACACTTGCGTCGCCGCCCATGATTACTACGCAGGTTATCTCGCCATGATACTTGCTAAGCATTTCGTCAAGCCGAGCATGTGTCAGTTCGTCACCCGTATCGTTCCACAAATACTTGCTGTGGCACCCTGGACATCTGCACGGGCAGTTGCTTATGTTTATAGCCAGCGATATTTCGTCAGGAATCTCCTGAAACACCACGCTCTCATTTACATACTTCATTTGCGGATTCTGTTTGTTATGATTCAGTCGATGAAGACCTTATGAATTCCTCCACCCTTTATTCCTATTATATAATTTAAATTTCGGAAGTTATAAAATGGAGTTATAATGGGAAGTTATAGTGTGAAGTTACAACAGGTAGTTATAGTGGGAAGTTATAGTGTGAAGTTATAATAGGAAGTTATAGAATGGAGTTAGCTCGGCACACTGGCTATATGACAGCTTCGGATATTGACTTTCATTATTGTATCATTATCTTACGCCTTACACACGCAAAGCGAGTTTACTTCCATTTTCACTTTTACTTTAACTTCAAACTATACAATGAAAACAAGGAGATATCACAGTCAATAAAAACGTAACATCTCCTTGTTAGCATATATATATCTTCAGTTCATCTTTTCTTATTGCAGATCTTCTGGCTTGGCATAGTGTCTGCGTCTTGCTTCCTGCTGTCTTGCCTCAGAGAAGTTTGATACTCGTTTGAGATAGCCGATGATACGAGTGAGGTAATCTACATCCTTTGAGTGACAGTTAGGACACTCCTTGAGATTTCGCTTATCAATATGTCCGCACACATTACATACGGTGTTAGGGATATTGAATGTGAAATAATTACATCCTTCTACGGCTGCGATGTGCAGCAACTGCTTATATTGCTCCTTTGTCAGATGCTCATCGAGGTTCATATGCAGGGCCGAACCACCAGTGAGATGCTTGATATATGGTGTGCCGTGCAGCTTAAACTTGTCGATGATATTGAGCGACTGGTCTTCTACAGCATAGAAATATGAGTTGTAGCAGTCACGCGGAACGAAATATCCGTCTTCTCTATCCCATTTTGCATGCTTAACGCCGACATTCTCGGCAGGAATCATTTCACAGTTGAACATCAATTCCTTAGTCTTGTAGAGTTTGTTATACTTCTCCACGAGTCCGAGAATTTCCTGCACAAATTCTCTGTATTCCTTATTGTCGTTAATCTTAAGCCCCATGAACTCAGCAGCTTCCACGAGTCCATTCACACCAATTGTCAAATACTGTCTGTTGATGTTTATATATCCTGCATCGAATAGCGGCAGCATGCCGTTGCTCTGCAGTTCCTTCAGATTTTCGTTGTATGCTGTCTGCACCTTATGGCAGAGGTCGATAACATGCGCAAGGAAGTCGCGGTAGTTCTGTCCATTGTTCACGGCATACTGTATGCATCGGTTGAGATTGATGGTCAGCACTGACTTAGAGCCTGTAGAAACACCTCCTGCACCGAGTGTATACGAGAAACCGTTGTCCTGAATCTCATTGCGCAGACGGCAGCAGCTCGAAAGCGAGTCGGCATTGTCTGACATGTATGTGAAGAAAGAGTGTCCTTCGGCATACATCTCCGCAGTAAAGTCGCCCCATTCCTTGTCGCGTGGCTCACCATTCTCAATAAGCAGAGCCATTGTCTCTACAGGGAAGGTAAGCATAGTCTTTGTGCGCTCCTGATTAAACCATTTCATGAATCGTTTCTGCAGCCATGATAGTCCGTCCCAGTCAGGCTGCGAACCATCAGGGAAGTAGAAGTTTTCGAAGAGTGACTGGAAATAATATTTGTCGTAATAAGAGACATTCCAAAATACAGCCTGAAAATTACGTGCTCCTGTAGGCTGGTTTATAGAATATACAATCTGCTCGAAACAATCAGTAATCACTTTGTCAATGCTGCGTTTCTTCAGCGAGAGGTCAGCCTGTTTGTCTGGATTCTTCCAGTAGTCAAGACCATATTCCTTGCCGATGAAATAGTTCATATACATCAGGAATTCTGGTGTTGCGCATGCGCCTGAGAGCATAGAGCTGACAATGAATACCATATTGACAAATCCACCGCAGAACGATTTGAGGTTGGTCGGAGCGGTAGAGTTGCCCCCAATGCCGCCGGTGCCATTAATAAGCCATGGATACATCGTAATAGATGCGCAGTAGTTTGCGAGCGAAGTCTCATCGTTCTTATATATAAAATGTGTCTGCAGCAGCTGCATATACTCGTCAGCAAGCGCTTTGCCATATAACTTCTTTATCTGATCTGTCAGCATTCGTCTGTTCAACTTGATGAATGCTCCCTTTGGCAGCTCACCAATAAGTGTAGCGATATTCTTATGCTCAACATTAGCGTTAGCATCAAACTTCGAACCAGAAGCTGCATTAGTTGCCTTGCAGTAGTCAGAAAGGAACTTCAGTCGGTCGAGCTCATCACGTGTCTCGCTATGACGCTGACGGTAGAGCATGAAAGATTTTGCCACCATAAAATAGCCCTCCTTCATCAGCGCAATCTCTGTCTGGTTCTGTATATCCTCAACAGTCACACCATCCTTGATGTCGAGATTACTGAGAATCTTTGTTATGCGAGCCAAGTCTATCGGTTCGTTCACCGACTTGAACGCCTTCATTATAGCGTTCATTATCTTATCAAGCGAGAATGCGTCTTTTGTGCCATCGCGCTTCGTAATTGTGAAGTTCGTAATTTCCATTTCGGACAACTTTAAGCAGGTTACTTGTTTTAGTTATTATATTTTTTGGAAAACTTTTCCAAGAATTTTGTTTCGAAAGTTTTCCTTTTTTATTATTTTACCCCGATAATACCATAAAGAAAATTCCCAAACAGAAATTCACTGCAAAGTTAATATTTTTTCCCGAAAGCACCAAATATATAATGCACAAAAATAAAATATATTTTCACAATAAACACATAACTCTTTGATTATAAATGTTTTAATTGTTTTATTTGCAGTTTTTATTCTACATAACGCCGTAAAGCGCACATTATAACAAGCAAGCCTACAATATCTCATC
>JAFPAS010000146.1 GCA_017424205.1 Prevotella sp.
CAAGCAGAGGCATTCTGTGTCAGATATGGAAAGAAAGCAGAAACTTAAAGAGACTGCATCTTTCAAAATATCAAAGAAGATAGCAAAATACTGGGACCAATGGTATCTCGACCCTATCATCGGATTCATTGCGCCTGGTGCTGGCGATGTTATCTCCTCGCTGTTCGCCATTCCCGCTTTCTGGATGAGTGCAGTAAAGCTTAGGTCTGTGCCGCTTACGCTTGCTATAATATACAATGTACTTATAGATGCTGTCATCGGCATATTCCCGTTTATTCTTGCAGATATCATTGATGCGGCAAACAAAGCCAACTCAAAGAATCTGAAACTGATAGAAGGATTCGTTGACAACGATGCCATAATCATCAGAGAAGTAAACCGCAAGGCCATAATGACAGGCATCATGATTGTTGTCTTATGCGTGCTGATAGGAGTCATAATGTATTTCATGACGCAACTCATAGCCGGAATGGTTTATCTAATTAGTACAATAACTACTGGTAACGCCTGATACACAATAAAAAAGAATAGTTATAACCATATAGAATGACATAACAAACGCCTTAATCACAAAGACGGAAATCCAGTTAGCACTTTCCATACATAATCAGCCTGCACTCAGACACAGCACTGTGCGCAATATCAAATCAGCCATAACAGCACATAGCCGTAACGGATACTAAACCTGCATTGCCCTATATTTCTTGTCCGATAACAATAATTTAAAGAGCAAGATAGGAATATATGAAAGTTTTTTTGTAACTTTGTAGCGATATTGTACTGCATGGCACTCTATTACCCAAACGCACTGCGATATTTACATCAAAAGCATAACAATAAAATTATACATATAAAAACATGAACGAACTGCAACTAAAGTACGGATGTAATCCGAATCAGAAGCCATCACGCATCTATATGCAGGAAGGCGAACTGCCTATTGAGGTTCTCAACGGCCGCCCTGGCTACATCAACTTCCTTGACGCACTGAACTCATGGCAACTTGTGAAGGAACTTAAGGCTGCAACAGGACTGCCTGCTGCTGCAAGTTTCAAGCATGTGAGCCCAGCAGGAGCAGCTGTAGGTCTGCCTCTCTCTGACACTCTCAAGAAGGTGTACTTCGTTGATGACATTAAAGTGCCACTCACTCCTATTGCTTCTGCATATGCTGCAGCACGTGGTGCTGACCGCATGTCATCTTACGGAGACTTTATCGCACTGTCTGATACATGTGACGAAGCAACAGCACTAATCATCAAACGCGAGGTTTCTGACGGCGTAATCGCACCTGACTATACTCCTGAGGCACTCAAAATCCTGCAGGAAAAACGTAAGGGCACATACAACGTGATAAAGATTGACCCTTCATATCAGCCTGCTCCTATCGAAACAAAGCAGTGCTACGGCATAACATTCGAACAGGGACGCAACGAGATTAATCTCTCTGACGATTCGCTCTTCGATAATATTCCTACACAGGCCAAGACATTTACAGAAGCTGCAAAGCGCGACCTTATCATAGCACTCATCACGCTGAAATACACACAGTCAAACTCAGTATGCTACGTTAAGGACGGACAGGCCATCGGCATCGGAGCTGGACAGCAGAGCCGAATACACTGCACACGCCTCGCTGGCAATAAAGCAGATATCTGGTGGCTGCGCCAGTGTCCTAAGGTTATGAACCTGCCTTGGAAAGAAGGCATACGCCGCGCTGACCGCGACAACACTATCGATGTCTACATCTCTGACGACTACGAGGATGTTCTTGCAGAAGGAACATGGCAGATGTTCTTCTCTGAGAAACCAGAGCCTCTGACACGCGAAGAAAAGAAGGCATGGATAGCTCAGAACACAGGTGTAGCCCTGGGCTCTGATGCATTCTTCCCATTCGGCGACAATATCGAGCGTGCACACAAGTCTGGCGTAGAATACATAGCACAGGCAGGCGGCTCTGTCCGTGATGACCATGTGATTGATACATGCGACAAGTATGGCATCACTATGGCATTTACCGGAGTACGTCTCTTCCACCATTAAAAAGCAGGAAGCGCGCAAAGGCTATTCAATCGACAACAAATCATCAAACAGAATGGACGATTTTGAACTTATTCTTCAAAATGGCATAAACTTCGGCAAAGGCGGCGAACGTCCGAGTCAGGACGGCAAAGTCAAGACGAAGGCCAAGAAGAAAAAATACATCACTGGTGCACACGGTTCGGGTTCTGCTATGCAAAAAGCGAAATACCGTAAAGAACGTGCTAACAGAAAACATAGATAAACCATAAACGTCGAAAGCGTGAAGACAAACATGCAGGGGAACAGAATTACTCCGCATGTTGTCTTCACGCTTCTTGCTTATAGGCAGATATATTAATGGTTAAGGTTTAATGGTTAATGGTTAAGGTTTAATGGTTAATGGTTAAGGTTTAATGGTTAAAGGTTAATGGTTAAGGTTGTCGTTGTCGTTAACTAAACAATTAACTCGTCTACTTGTTTACTGTCAACTCGTCAACTAAACAATTAACTCGTCTACTTGTTTACTGTCAACTCGTCTACTAAACAATTAACTCGTCTACTTGCCAACTCACTCCCTATCATTATGCAAGGCCTAATACTTAATAAACCCTATTTTTAGCCTTCAATGATAACAAAATGTTAATTCTGTGCATATTTTTGACGTTTTTTCTTGTTTGGTTCATAAGAATTTCCTACCTTTGCAATACAAATTATAGAATTAAG
>JAFPAS010000147.1 GCA_017424205.1 Prevotella sp.
AAAATCGTCGAGAATACAGAAAATTTCTATTAAATTTGTAGTCGTCATTGGGAGTGGAATTTATTTGTAACTGTTTGTTTTTCACCTATAAAGATACAAAAAATATTTCACTCCCACAACTTTTTAGGATACTTTCTTACATCGAACTCACGTATTATTAATAACTGCGAGAGCCTTAATCTATTGAAAGTATATTATAGAAATATCTCAGAATATTAATAACTGCGAGAGCCTTAATCTATTTTGTAGTCAAAGAATATTTGCAAAACCCGACAGAAGTGTAAACTCTATTTCTACTATTCACACTAAGTATCAGTTATCGGCACACTCGTTTAAGCTGTCTGACAATTACAATACGATGTAAGATGACAAATAACGAAGCAAGGACACTGGCAACAATCCACAGCGGAAACATTGAGGCAAGCTGCATATCAGGTGATATGACAGATATAAACGCGAACAAGTCTGGGTAGACAATACTTACCAAACATGCAGACACAAGCCACACTGCAACATCAATTGTTACAACAAGCAATGTGTAAGGCGCTGCAATCTGACTGACAGAGTAGCCCATCGAATGAAGGTTCATGAATTTTTCCTTATTCTTCTCTATCAAAAGCTGTATACTTATCAGTAGCAAGACAAACGCAAGAACAGACACAACGCTGCCAATACCTATCACCACCCATAATATGCCGTGCACAATAGCCTGCAACTTCAGACTTTCTGTATCGCCCTCAATGCTATATCCGTTCTGTTCGAGATAGTCAAGGAAAGACGTATTTCTTCCTTTTGAGTTTGTAGAAACGATTATTCTTGACGGAGGCTCTGGCTTTTTGCTTGCGAAAGTTGCATTAGCTTGCTCGAGAAAACTTTCTGGCACAAGAATCGTGTTCAATCGGTCTGTGTATCCCACGATACGTGCTCTATACTCTCTTATCTGCCCATTACCTGCAAGAGTCATAGATATAGGGAATGCGGAAGTTAGTCCCTCACCAAGTTGTGGTAGTCCCTTGGTAGAGGCATAGCCATAATTATAAATATTAAGGTATTTTCTAGGTATTATCACCGGTATACAATCTGTGTTTATGTCTGCCTGCCATATGCTTTTATCGCGAAACTTCACATCAATAAATTTGTCTGGCACAGACTCCATAAACAAGTCTGTAGATATATTCAACTCGCCTAAGGAGAAACTACCTCTTATCTGAAAATTAGCCGTTGTAAAGAGACCAATGTCTGTAACAGCCGGATTCAGCCTCATCTGCTCAATCTCGCTATCCCTGAACACGGGTTTAATTCCGAAGAGACTTTTTAGCGTAGAGAGCCCGCTGATAGGTTTTGTCACGACGACATACCCCTCTGATAGCAGCCCGCTCTCTTTCGCCATGAAACGATTGAAGTCACGGTATGCCTGTGATCCTAATAGTATGATTGATCCGCCTAATAGATTGGCTATGACAAATCCTGTAATTTGCCATCCGCTTATATTCTGTCTGAGTAGCTTGAATAATAATTTTATCTGATTAGTCATAGAAATTCCATTCTAAAAAAGAACATCCTCTTCTATCTTTCTCCCAACTTAAAGTTTGATTATCTCGTCATAATCATACGGCATGCGGTTTCCTATTGACGTCACTATAACACCTGCGCCTTCCCTCTCCTGTTTTTCTTTCAGCATTTCTGACATGATTCTTGCATTGTCCTCATCAAGATGGCTGATCGGCTCATCAAGCAGGAGAAAATCAGCAGGCTGTGCCATTAGTCTGACAAAAGCAACACGCTGCTGCTGTCCGAGTGAAAGTCTGGCACATGGAGTATCAAGTCTGTCCTGCAGCCCTGTTCTTGATAGCATCTGACGTATCTCCTGCTCTGTATAGATATTGGTAAGCATGTTTTTAAGCATGACATTCTCTACGGCTGTCAGTTCGGGAAATAATCTATGTTCCTGAAACATGAGCGCAAGCGACGTTTTTCTCATTTCGCATATCATCCTTTCCCGCAACTCTATCCGTTTCCCATTGGCGTCAGCCAGCTCTATACTTCCCTGATAGTCAGAGCGTAGCGCATAAAGAAAAGCACATAAAGACGATTTCCCTCTACCAGAAGCCGCCTCTATGAGATAGGATTTCCCTCGGCAGAACATCAGCTGCTGCCCCCAGACGTCTGAAGGCCCACCCTCGGGAGGTGAGCCTACAAAAACGTTTGGGATGACATTCTTAAGCAGAATTGTCTCTATCATATTCTATTAGTTACTGCTATTTTCGTATATTGCCATATTAACAGCAGCATCCTTCATCTGCTTCAGTGCATTTGTCTTGTCGTCAACAAGATTCATAACAAGCTCCACCTCTGTTGCACCTTTCTGAACATAGCCAACTGTTGTGAGTTTGCTAATCAGCCCCAGTGCCATTTTTTCATCTCTCCTTCTTGCCAGCCCCATCTCATTAATCAATTCAACAAATATCTTGCAGTCAATGAACATACCATTCTGGCTCTTCAAAACAGACGACATTGAGTTGTCAGACATATTCTGCGGCAGAGACTTTAACGACTTATCTTTATACACCTGAGTATATATATCGCTAGACAAGAAGAACATCTTGTCGTCAGCATAGCCAAAGAAGAACTTTTTCGCTCCACTAAACGATATTGAGTAAACGTCATCAGCCTCCACCTTGAAGTACATATTGTTTGCTTTTAGGGCATTAACCAACATCGTAAAGAGTTTCTTATCCTTGCATTCTGCATATACTGCCACTTGAGGAATAGGCGTACCGCTTGGCTTTATAATGCCAGCAGCCATACCTCCCTCAAGGCTATTTAGCAATTCCCATGAGAATTTCTCACTAACTCCTGCTGATGCAAGTTCGTTGTTAATATTATCTACGATGGCGTCATATTCTGTTTTCACCGCTTCTGGTATGTTCTCCTTTATCGTTGTACCGATACTCTTAACACCAGCCTGCATAAACGCAAGGCTATTAGATGGAACATACTTCTGCAAATCAGATTCTGCTGATGACATATATTTGCTGCACAAATCCTCAAGTTTCTCACTGCCAGAAATCTTCACATCAGCAACAATCTTTCCAGCTTCGAAGTTCATAACTCCAATTAATTTTGCGCCTTCAAGCAAGTTCTGGTCTATCATAGCTGCCGCATTACCTGCCATTCCGTTTGTCAATCTCACGATGTCCTTGTAGTCAATATAAACTCCGAAATCATCCTTTCCGGCGAGAAACGCTTTCAGTTCGTCAGCTTTTTCTGCAGCGTCCTCCTTCTCCCTCATATATTCCGTAACATCAGAAGCTGCCTCTGCAAATGCTAAAACCAACTTATCTTCGTCAAATGCCATAAGATTTTCATTTTCTACAGTTATCATCTTATAGCCTTCCTTTTCTG
>JAFPAS010000008.1 GCA_017424205.1 Prevotella sp.
AACATCGTTCTCTGCTCCTTCAAATACGTTACCAAAATATTTGAATTTCTACGTCTCTCGTAAAATCAAGCAAAGTAAAGCATAAGCCAAGAAAAAGATTATGGATTTCTTGTAATCTTTTCCTGGGCTTTATAATATTATTAATAATCCCCCTCCTAAAAATTCAGTCATATCTTTAAAATCTGAAAGAACGTGTCGGGGAGCGATATTTAGAATGTATGTCTGCGGAGAGGTTTACTCTCCAAAGATTATTTTTCTGTCGCGCAGTGCTGCTGCATAAGTCCATTGTTTTGGGTGGAAATGCCAGTTGCTGTTGGGCTGCGGAGCGATGTGCTGACGGCGTTCAATCTCTTTCATGAGATAATAGCGCTGGTCGAGTTCTGACTGCCAGAGTATTCGCTTGGGCAGTTCTGCCTTGGGTATGCCAGCACCCTGAGTGAGTAGCTGTCCACCGCCGTTGGCTCGGTAGGAGTTCATAGCGACGCGGTATGTTTTTTCTTCGTCAAACGGTGTGCCGTCAGTCATCTGTTGTATTTTTATGCGGCTGCCGGCAGGCTGGCGTACATCGACAATATAGTCAATGCCGGCGGCGGAGTCAAAGTCGAAGTACATATGCTTGAATACAGCCCGTTCGTGTGAGCTGCGTTCGTCGTTAAGGAGCATGAGATGGTCGTGGGGCGAGGTCATGGTGGCAGCCCATTGTGCGTATGACATTTCGAGATGCTGGCGTATCTCTCGTCCCGTCATGCTTACGACGCATAGCGTATTCTCATATTTATATAGCTTGAACATATCGGCTACGGTGATGTCGCCTTTGTGTAGCGTGGCGTTGAATGTGAGCGGTGCGGCGATAGATATGTCTGCGCCAGTGATGTGGAGCTGCAGATTATGTATGAGGTCGGTGAATGCGCTCGGTCCGAAGAAGCAGTCGCGTGTGGTTATTGTCGTGTCGATGGTGCCTATTTTTCGTTGCGCCCATTGCTGCACTTCGTTGATCTGTGTCTGGAAATGCTGCATATAGGCAGAGTCAGGCTGTTCGTTGCAGATATCGGCAAGTCGTGCCTTCTTCTGGAGTGTACCGTCAGGGGCGGAGAAGATTGTGACCTCAGCCACTTGGCGTGCGGTATTGCCGGCATTGACCATCAGAACGTTGTGTCCGCCATCGCTTTGTATTGTTTCGCATACGGGGCGGTGGTCGTGTCCGTAGAGTATGATGTCGAAACCGGGAACGCTGCGTGCTATCTCCTCGCACATGTTTTCGCGGCAGTCGGGCTGGCTGATGCCACCGCTGCGTCCGGAATGAAACAGTCCGACGACGATGTCAGGCTGTTCGTACGTCTTGACGTGGCTGACCCACTGGCGTGCTGTTGACATCATGTCGTCAAATCGCAGCCCAGTCCATTTCTCTGGCATCAGCCAGTGTGGTATTGCGGGGGTGATGAGACCGATTATGGCTATGCGTATGCCTTGCCGCTCGACGATGGTGTACGGACGGAGATAAGGCTTGCTTGTAATGGTATCGATGACGTTTGCGCCAAGTACAGGGCATTTCAGGGCACGGAAGAACTTATTGTAGCATGGTGCTCCTGGTTCTATGTCGTGGTTTCCGCAGGTATATGCATCGTAACGCATGAAATTGAGGCATTGCGCTGCAATATTCTCGCTATCAGCAGAAAGGAAGTTGTAGTAGTAGTTTACTGGCTGTCCCTGCAGTATGTCGCCATTGTCAAGCAGGACAACGCCGTCAGGCTGCTGCGCTCTGGCTCGTGTGACGTATGATGCGATACGTGCGAGTGACCCTTTGAGCGGACGGCCCTCGATGAAGTCGTAGGGGAAAAAGCTGCCGTGGACATCGGTTGTTGCTATAATCTTTATGTTCACATCAGTTTGTCGGTTAGTAGACATTGCGACGGATACGGCAGAGAGTATCATGGCGCTTGTGAGGATGAATTTTTTCATAAACGTATTTTTTTCTTTACGCCCTTGCTCTCGTTGTGTGTTCGGTTAAGAGCTGTTACGACGTATGTGTATTTTGTTTTACCATCAACGTATGGGAGGGTGACGAATGTGTCGGATGTGACAGCGATGATATTGGCAGGGTTGCTTGTGTTAATGCTTTCACCTTTCTTGAATGCGTAGACGACATACTGCGTTGGTGCGGTCTGCCAGTCCTTGCCCTTTGGTGCTGTCCAGAAGAGAATGTAGCTATTATCTATCCACATGGGTTTAACGCCCTTGACTTTCTTCGGTGACTTAGATGAAAGGAATTTCATTTCTGGCTGAAGGGCAGGGTAGCGCCAGTATTTCTCGCGGAGCAAGGTTCCGTAGTTGCCTATGTTGTCAACTGCAGCTTTGGCATACCATAGCACAGTACCCTTGACGTTTGGCAGCTGGTCATGCAATTTCATTTTTGCGTTCATCTGATGGCGTGTATGGTCGTTGATGTCGGCATGCTTTACGGTGCGCTCGATATCTTCACCAATAAATAGCGGGCGCTTGGCACAGTAACGGTTCCACCAGTGTATCAGCTTCTCATAGTCGGCTGCAGGATGGCCTATCTGCCAATAAATTTGTGGCACGCAATAGTCTATCCAGCCATTATTGACCCATAGCAGTACGTCGGCATAGAGATCGTCGTAGTTCTGCAATCCGTTTGTCTCTGAGCCATTGCGTGGATCAGACTTTTTGTTGCGATAAATGCCGAAAGGCGATATGCCGAACTTCACCCATGGTTTGATGCGATGAATCTCTTCATTCATCTGTTGCACGAAGAGATTGACATTATAGCGACGCCAGTCGTTTTTATTGCGTATGCCGTTGTTGTATAGTTTGAACTCGCGGTCGTCAGGAATGACTTGCCCTGCAGCTGGATAAGGATAAAAATAGTCGTCCATGTGTAGTCCGTCAATATCATATCTGGTGACGATGTCGCGAACGACGCGGCAGATGTAGTCTCTATTTTCAGGTAATGCAGGATTAAGAATCAGCTGTCCATCGTATGGGAATACACGCTCTGGGTGCTTTATGGCTATATGTGAGGGTGCAAGAGTTTTTGTTGTCTTGGTTTTCGCACGATATGGGTTTATCCATGCATGCAGTTCCATGCCTCGTTTGTGGCATTCGATTATCATCCATTGAAGAGGGTCCCATGGTGTTGCGGGAGCGACGCCCTGCTGGCCTGTGAGGAAGCGGCTCCACGGTTCAATGTTGCTTTGGTAGAGAGCATCGCATTCTGGGCGTACCTGAAATATTATGGCGTTACATCCGTCTTTCTTTAACTCGTTAAGCTGATGGAGCAGCGTTTGTTGCATCTTCTGTGCAGACATTCCCTGAAACTGGCCATTTACACACTGTATCCATGCTCCGCGGAACTCTCGTTTCTGCTGAGCGAAAGTTGTGAGTGAGATAAGTGTGAGGAGGGTTGCAAAAATAATCTTTGTTGTTCTGTTCATATGAATTAAATGTATGTGTTCAAGTTTTTGTGGTTAAAGTAGATAAATGACATTAGTCTTGTTACATGAAGATAGAAGGAGATAGATGACATTTGTTTTTGCTACATGAAGATAGAAGGAGATAGATGACATTTGTCTTGATGCAGAATACTC
>JAFPAS010000148.1 GCA_017424205.1 Prevotella sp.
CGACATGCCACAAAGCCTCACCACACTGCGCTCTGACGTTTCCGCGCTCACCACGCTGACAGGAAAGCACGCCATCTATCTGCTCTTCTCTGCCGAAAAGCCAGACACATCAATATGCGAACTGCATAACCTGCAATTCGTCCTCCCATAATATGCCCTGCCGCTGAACACCCCACAAACTCTATGCCTGCAAGTAGAGGCTGTATTATTTGCCTCATGCACTGCAAGGCAGAGAAAATATATGCAAGAGAAGAGACATGAGGACATCAGAAAGAGATATCATACACACGATGCCGCTGCTGCGATACGCAGTTGCATTTGCTGCAGGTATAGCTATGAGCGAGGTGCTCTGTCATCCTTACACTCTGAAAAGTCTGACAGCTGCCATGCTCGGCACAATAGCATGCGCGTTGCTGCTTAATCGACGACACGAAAGACTATGCAGCATTTTGTTGCTCATCAGCATCTTCACTGTCGGCATGTGGCGCGCAACCTATGACGTACGGTCTGCACCACAGCTCATGCCTGCCGAACACTATGCCCTGCGCCCTAACGAAATGCTAACACGTAGCACACTCTGCGCTATGGGCGAACCTTCCATTCACGGAGGAATATCAACATTAGAAGCGGTCGTTGTCAGCTCTGACAGCGGCAACGCCAATATACGCTCAGCAATAAACGGGCAGAAAATACGTGTAAGCATTATGCGCGAGGGAAATGAGGATTTTCTCGACAGTATAAGAGCTGGCAGCAACCTTGATGTTGTCATGCTGCTGCGGCCATTAAGCAGCTTAGGAAAAAACATGAAGTTCGACTACTCGCGCTGGCTGCGTTCACACGGTTTTGTATGCAGCGCATTCGTCCGCACATGTCATACCTCCCATAAAATAGCTGACATGACGGCTGTTGCATGGAAGATTAAACTCTGTATTACTGCACGAAAGATTAGAGATAAAGCGGCAGCATGCCTAAGACATGCTGGCATAGAAGGTGACGCCTTTGCCATAGCGTCAGCAATGGCATTAGGCGACAAGAACAAGATAAGTAGCGACATTCGCGAGGAATACAGTGCAGCAGGAGTAGCACATATCTTAGCACTATCAGGCATGCATCTGACCATTGTGATTTCTGTACTTATGGTTATTTTCCGGCGCCGCAATCTGCTGACAAGCATCTGCCTTATTGCCCTGATATGGTGTTATGTAGTTATCACCGGCATGTCGTTATCTGTAGTACGCGCGGCATGTATGCTGACAATATGGGAGTTACTTCGTAATATTCAGCGAGAGCAGAACTCACTGAATGTTCTTGGCGGTGCAATGCTCTTAATGCTGGCATTTAGTCCAGACAGCTTATGGGACATTGGATTCCAGCTGTCTTATGCGGCAGTGCTTGGCATACTGATATTTACGCCTCATATGGATATGCTTCTGCCCCATGCCATTCGTGACAGATGGTATGGAGAAACTAATATTCCGTGGCACACAAAAACCATACGCAGCATATGGGGGGTATGCGCCGTCAGCATATCAGCACAGGCGGCAACAGCACCGTTAGCGGCATATTATTTCGGGAGTCTCCCGCTATATTTTCTTCTTGCCAACATGATAGTCGTGCCCGCAGCACTTTTTATTGTCCCCATGTCGCTGCTCACTATAACCGTTTCGGCTGTCAGCCTGGGCATAACGGGCATCCTGCATCTTCCCGCCATCGTTTGCGGCAAGGTGTTAGCCTTTGTCATATCCATCCAGAACAATCTCATGCACCTCATATCGTCGCTACCTGCTGCAAGCATACCTGCAGACATCACTCTTATTCAGGTATGTGCCGTATATGTAATCTTAATCACCATTGCTGTGTATTTGGGGAAAAAGAGCAAAACATGGGAATAGAGGATAGCGACGCTTCGTCAGCATGAGCAGCGAACGGTAAAGTGTAAACTATTCTCTTTACTCTGTTCTTCTGCCGTTTGGTGCGCGAACAGCGAATGCGGGCAAAGGAGAAAGTGTACAGAATCTTCATATATACCATCATATTATATATATATTAAAAAAAGTGCACATCTGCACTGTCGCCATAAAACATTGGTTTATAGATAGTTGTGAGCGTGCAGATGGTGAGCAGATGGTGAGCAGATTAAAAAAAAAGGAAACGGTATCTTTAACCATCTTGCAGTTCCCTGGCATTAGTAGAGGTACTGTCTTTATTTAAGAATTCTGTTTTTCAAAATGTTATTTCATAAAGATTCCTTTGGTATCCTGTGTAGATACCGAAGGAATTTTTATGGAGAAAGGAGAGCAGAATTTCCCGTTTCACATTTCAATTTTCACTTTTCAGTTCTCATTTTGCTCTGCACTATCTGCACACCATCTGCACAATGACGAACACACTGACTTACAACAAGTTATAATCATAGTGCAGATGTGCCTATATTTTTAAAAATAAAAAATATAGGCTAATAATAGCGTGGCTTTAATCGGTGTTCAGGTCTTTCCCTCACATCACACCCCCTCATTCGGTGTTATCGCTCGTCCGTCTTACTCAAGGCTATGTACTTTTCTGTGTTTTCCCTTCCCCCCTGTCAAGACATACCGAACCCACTACTTTCATATATGTGGCATTGTGCTGACTGCTTCGCACAGATCAGGCTTGGCTTGTTAGCCGGAAAGGGAATAAAAAAAGAGGGTGCACCATGGTGGGCGCATCCTCTCTTGTTGTGGGGAAACTGTGTGTCTCTGCTTGGCTGTTACGTCTGGCTGACACAGACAGGGTGTTTATTTTATTCTTGTCAGAGTGTAATTTGTGTCGTCCATTCTGCCATATAGTTTCTTGCCGTCAGAACTTATGCGTATGGTATCGGTGGGTTCACTGCCGTCGTATACTACGACAAGATTATCGCGCACTATATATTCGCCTTTGAAGTCTGGCATGACAGATACGAGCGCCTTCAATGCTTTTCGCTGCAACCAGCCTATGCCAGCTTTTTTCATAGCTTCTTCGTCGAAGGTCATATCTGTATCTATAGCTATGTGTGTTTCGTCTTTGAAGTTGATGGTTATTGAGGTCTTTATCATCTTGGCGATATACTCTTTGCTGGCGGCAATGGCTTTATCCCTTACTGCTTTTTTCTCTTCTGCACTAAGTTTTTTTCCGCTTTTCTTCTCCTGTTCAGCTATTATTTTGTCTATATCTGCCTTCATTTTTGAATTTGATTCGCGCATCATTTCATCCATCATGCTGGTCATGACATTGGCATTGTGGTATGTGCGTCCTGCGAGCTTTGTCTGTGCGCTGGCAGAGAGAACGCATGCCGTCAGCAGGAGGAGGAATATTGTTTTTCTCATGATTTGTTTGATTTTGTGTGTTTATATATTTTCATTATTCTCTGTCCGTATCCTTTGGAAGGACAGCGGGGAAAGGGAGAGATTTCTGCGTTTCCTGCTTCTAGCTATGCCTGGCGGCGGGGTTACTGCAGTCTTTCGTAGGGTTAGAAAAAACGCTGAAAAGATATTTGCATTATCGCTTCGGATAATATTCGCTCATATCATTAAGATAGAGGTTGCCGTAATTGTCAGGGTTATACATCATCACGTGCGAGCCGTTTGTCTTGTCGAAGGCATGGAGGTAGAGGTCGTAGATGACAGTATGCGGATTGCGTCCGAACTGCGAGAGGAGAGACGATGTGAAGGTGTTTGAAAGATACACCTGCAGTTCGCTGTCAAAAGCCGCCGCCTTAGATGTCTCGTAAGGATTGGCTGCGGTCATCAGCAGCAAGCCGGGGATGCC
>JAFPAS010000149.1 GCA_017424205.1 Prevotella sp.
GAGTTGTCGTCGTCAGGATTGCTCAGTACGCCGCGCTTCTCAAACGAGAATATCAGCGTGACATCATGCTCCTGCGCGATGGCCTTTGCTGTTTCTGACGCCATAGTGTCAGCATTAGTGTTAAGAATATTGCCTTCTCCGTCGTGTGTCAGCGGCGCCACGACCGGTGTGATGCCCTGTTCGAGGAGCATAGCGAGAGTATTTCCGTCAGCATAGTCCACATCACCGACGAATCCGAAGTCAATCATACGCTCCTCGCCATCTACGTTCATCTTTTTCTGCGGACGGCGATGCGAGCGCAGTATGTTCATGTCAGCACCCGTCAGTCCGACAGCATTGACACCTTCAGCCTGCAGGAGAGCCACGATGTGCTTGTTGACAAGTCCGCCATAGACCATTGTCACCACCTCAAGCATGGCAGCATCAGTCACACGGCGGCCGCCAATCATCTGGCTTTCGATGCCGAGCTGCGCTGCAACCTTTGTCGCACGGCGTCCCCCGCCATGCACGAGAATCTTCGGACCCTCAATGTTTTTGAAGTCGTGGATGAGTTGTCTGAGCTGCGCTTCGTCCTCGACTATTGCGCCTCCTACCTTTACTACTGTTATATTCATGTTGTTTTCTTCTTGTTATATTGCCTCAGCAATTCTGCTGTCTGCATCACCTTGCCGTCTGCATGGCGTGTCTTGCTATTGCTGGAGCGTGTTTCTGAATTACGATATACTGCGAACGGCTACAGTCCGAGCACCTCTTTTGTTTTCTCTATGCTCTCCTGAATCTTCTCGTTATTGTCCATGAGGTCGACGTTCATCATGTATTTCGCCTTTGAATAGTATGGCTCGCGTTTCTCAAGGCTCTCCATGATAAACTGACGCAGTTCTTCGTCGTTCTTTCCGACTATCAGCGGGCGCACCGTACGGCCCATTCTCAAGTGTGCGGCAAGCACCTCAGGCGATGCTTTCAGATAGAGTGTCATGCCCTGGCGGTTCATGTATTCCATGTTGTCGTAGAAGCATGGCGTGCCGCCTCCGCACGAGATGACCACGTTTTCGAACTCTGCCACCTCATGCAGCATGTTATGTTCTATCTCGCGGAAGCCCTCCTCACCTTCCTCTTCGAAGATTTTCGCCACCGAACGGTGCATACGTGTTTCGATATACCAGTCGAGATCATAGAACATCAGTCCGAGGTCTTTGGCGAGAACACGTCCGATAGTGGTTTTTCCGGCTCCCATGTATCCTATGAGGATAATTCTTTTCATGTTCGTTTGCAGATAGATTCTGTTTGCGACTGCTGCCTGCTGGCCTTCTGGAGGTCAGAAATGGCGAGTCAGACAACAGCCATTGGCTACTTAAAAACCAGCCTTGCGCCGCACGCGAAGGTGCGGCACAAGGCCTTTTATTTTTTCGATGAGCGTTTTGAGCCCACTGGATTATTAACTATTTCGATGCACTCCTCGTATGTAAGTTCTCTCACACGTTCGTGCATAGCCTTTGGCAGACGGTAGTTCTTGCCATCGTAAGCGATGTAAGGTCCATAGCGTCCGTTGAGCAGCTGCATCTTGCTGTCGTTCTCGAACGATTTGATGTGACGCTGTTCCTCCTGCTCTCGCTTCTCGACGATGAGGTTTACTGCCTCTTCGAGTGTTATGAGCATTGGGTCTGTGCCAGCAGGAATAGATACATACTTCTTGTTGTGCTGTATGTAAGGGCCGAAGCGTCCTGCACCGACTGATATCACATGGCCCTCAAAGTCGCCGAGATTACGTGGCAGCGAGAATAGGCTGAGCGCCTCTTCAAGTGTGATTGTCTCCATAGACTTCTCTGCCGGAAGCTGTGCGAAGCGTGGCTTCTCGTTGTCTTCAGCCAAGCCTATCTGCACCACAGGTCCGAAGCGGCCTATCTTGACGAACACTGGCTTGCCGCTCTTTGGGTCGATTCCCACCTCACGCTCTCCCGCCTTGCGCTCTGAGCGAATATTGATAGTTTCTTCAACGACAGGCTTGAAGTCCTTGTAGAACTCTTTTATCATGTTAATCCATGGTTCCTTTCCGTCGGCAATCTCATCAAACTGAGCCTCCACCTTGGCGGTGAAGTGGTAGTCCATGATAGTAGGGAAGTACTGATTCAGGAAGTCATTGACTACTATTCCGATGTCTGTAGGCAGGAGTTTTCCCTTGTCAGAGCCAGCCATTTCCTTCTTTGTGCGTGACGAGATGACGTCGCTGCGCAGCGTGTCGATGACGTATGTGCGTTCTACGCCTTTCTTATCGCCTTTCTGCACATACTCGCGCTGCTGTATTGTAGAGATGGTTGGTGCGTAAGTTGACGGACGTCCGATGCCCAGTTCCTCAAGCTTATGCACGAGCGATGCTTCGGTATATCTGATAGGCGACTGCGAGAAGCGTTCTGTAGAGACGATTTCGCGACGCTCAAGCGTCTGTCCTACTGTGAGCTGCGGCAGCTGGTTAGCCATGTTCTCCTGCTCGTTGTCATCATCGCGGCTCTCGGCATAGACCTTCATGAAACCGTCGAACTTGACAACCTCGCCCTGTACGATAAATTGCTCTGTGGCTCCGCTGACAGAGATGTTCACCTGTGTCTTTTCAATCAGTGCGTCTGCCATCTGCGATGCTATTGTGCGCTTGCGTATGAGGTCGTAGAGGCGGCGCTCCTGCACTGTGCCTTCAATCTTCGCCTGATTCATATATGTCGGACGGATAGCCTCGTGAGCCTCCTGTGCACCCTTCGACTTGGTCTGGAAGTTGCGTGTGTGGAGATACTCCTCGCCGTATTCCTTCAGGATTTCCTCTTTCGATGCACCGATGCAGAGCTTTGAGAGGTTCACCGAGTCGGTACGCATATATGTTATAAGACCGTTTTCGTAGAGATGCTGCGCCACCATCATGGTCTGCGACACTGTGAATCCGAGGCGGCGTGCCGCTTCCTGCTGCAGTGTAGAAGTTGTGAAAGGAGGAGCAGGAGTGCGGTGAAGCGGACGGTGCTGTATGTCTGCCACCTTGTATTCTGCGTTGCGACACACCTCAAGGAATGCCAGAGCGTCTTCGTGACGTGTGAATCGCTTGTCGAGTTCAGCCTTTATCTCTACCGGATGTCCGTCTTCTTCGATAGTAAAGATGGCGTTGATGCGGTAGTATGGTTCGCTGTTGAACGCATGTATCTCACGCTCGCGCTCTACAATGAGGCGTACGGCTACTGACTGTACTCGTCCAGCAGAGAGTGCTGGTTTAACCTTTCGCCACAGCACTGGTGAGAGTTTGAATCCCACAAGACGGTCGAGCACGCGACGTGCCTGCTGTGCATCGACGAGGTTCATGTTCAGATGGCGTGGATTCTCTATAGCCTCCAGAATTGCAGGCTTTGTAATCTCGTGGAACACGATGCGCGATGTCTTCTTCTCATCGAGTCCGAGCACTTCGCAAAGGTGCCAAGAGATGGCTTCTCCTTCGCGGTCTTCATCGGATGCGAGCCACACCTTGCCGGCTTTCGCTGCCTGCGCCTTGAGTTCGGCAACAAGCTTTTTCTTCTCCTCTGGAATCTCGTATTCTGGTTCCAGCGAAGCCTCATCTATACTTATTTCCTTCTTTTTCAAATCGCGGATATGCCCGTAAGACGACATCACCTTGTAGTCCTTGCCGAGGAATTTCTCGATAGTTTTTGCCTTGGCAGGGCTCTCCACAATCACTAAATTTTCATGCATAGCCTCTTGTGTTATATGTTTGTTTTTATGCGCTAATATCTTTTCGGGGCGCAAAAGTACTCAAAAGTTTTATTTCCACCTTATTATATAGGTATTTGTTATATTTTTTTAAGAATTTACCACTCAAGCCTCACACAGCCTTATTCTGCCCGGCGCCTATCTGTCATAAATGACAGGAGAAAACACACCTTGCGAGAGGCTGACAGATTACAAAATGCACGCTCTGCAACCATCACGCTGACATTTTTCTTTCGTCATCTATCTTTTTCCGACAAAGAAAACTGCTGGCAGTGAAAAGAAAATTCTTTTAATGCAAGAAGCTGTTTCTTGGATGGCAGAAAACTGCTTTTAAGGGGGTAAAGCAGTGCTTTTGATGTGGCAAAAAGCTGCTTTTCGCAAATCTGCATGCAAAATCCTGATAGACAGACACAAAAAAAGGCAGAGCGGAGACAAAGCATCGGGCAATGCCACACCAGTGCTGTCATTAACCGCATTCTATGAAAACGGCAATGCGGATATCATGCATGCGTACGTATACGCTTGCATACGCTTATCTAAATAAATCATAAATAAATGTTTCATACTGCAAGTATGTCTGATAAAATTATTAAATTTGCATTTTGAACGTTTCCTTCAGCCTGAATGGGCTGACTAAGCTTATCTGCAGTCTGCATTGGCTGGAAAATTTAGATACTAACCAACATAAAACTCAGATTTATGTATAAGAAGATATTTTGCATGATGTGTCTCCTGATTATAATGGCAGGAGTGTCAGCAGCTGAGCGCGTCAGCTACGGCAAACGCATCAATCTGTGGGAGAAACGCCCGCCTCACAAAAGCGAAAACAAGCAGGACACAGCATGGGTAAAGGTATTCCTGCCTGAGAAAAGCAAGGCCACGGGACGCGCCATAGTGATTTGCCCTGGAGGCGGATATCAGCATCTCGCCATGGAACATGAGGGCACTGACTGGGCACCAGTATTCAACAACATGGGAATAGCTGCCATAGTGCTACACTACCGCATGCCTCACGGCGACCATCGCATACCTATCGAAGACGCTGAACAGGCAATGCGCCTTGTGCGACATAACGCTAAGGCTTGGGGCATAAACCCTAACGATGTGGGAATCATGGGCTCTTCTGCCGGAGGACATCTCGCTTCGACCATAGCAACTCACGCCGAGAGCGACGCAAAACCTAATTTCCAGATTCTGTTCTATCCCGTCATAACCATGGACCCTGCATTCACACACATGGGGTCGCACAATAACCTGCTCGGAAAGAACGCCAAAAAGAAACAGGAGATGCTCTTCTCAAACGACGCTCAGGTAAACCGCACAACTCCAAGGGCATGGATTGCGCTGTCAGACGATGACACCGTGGTGCTGCCAGCTAACGGATTCAACTACTACTTTGAGTGCTACCGCCACGATGTAGAGGCTTCGCTTCACGTATATCCTTCTGGCGGACACGGATGGGGCATACGCCCTGCTTTCCGATTCCATACAGAGATGATGGCTGAACTGAAGGCATGGCTGCAGAGCTTCTGAGAAAAAGAAAAATATAACACACTATAACACAAAACAACACACTACAGTTATGAAAATAGCACTCATAGGCTACGGCAAGATGGGACACATGATTGAGCAGATTGCCATAAGCCGTGGACACGAAATAGTAAGCATCATCGACATCGACAACCAGCACGACTTTGAAAGCGAAGCATTTGCAAGCGCTGATGTAGCAATAGAGTTCACCGCACCGCACGTGGCTTACAGCAACTATCTCAGAGCATGGAAGGCAGGAGTGAAGATTGTGTCTGGCTCAACAGGATGGCTGAAGGAGCACGGCGACGATGTGAAGCGTGCATGTCAGGAAGAAGGTAAAACTCTCTTCTGGGCGTCAAACTTCTCTATCGGCGTAGCGATTTTCTCTGCCGTAAACAAGTATCTGGCAAAGATTATGAACGGTTTCGAGCAGTATGACGTAATGGAGACTGAAACTCACCACATTCACAAGCTCGACCATCCTTCTGGAACTGGCATCACGCTGGCAGAGCAGATCGTAGCAAATCTCGACCGCAAGACCGACTGGCAGGTGGGAACCGTGACAAACCCTGACGGCTCTGTGACTCCAGCTGAGGGCAACGACCCGAACAAGCTGACCATCAACAGCATACGCGAAGGTGAGGTGCCAGGCATACACACCATCACATACAACAGCGAGGCTGACCAGATCACCATCACACACGATGCACACTCTCGTCAGGGATTCGCTCTCGGAGCTGTGCTCGCAGCAGAGTTTACGGCTAAGAACAGCGGACTGCTGACCATCGACGACATGTTCAAGTTCTAACAAAAGACCATATCCGGACCGCAAAAGACAACGGACGGCATAAAAAAACAAGAAATGAAAGCAAAGAAAACAAACATGAAACTACAGTGGACGAAATTCATTGTAGTGACTATTCTCTACCTGCTGTTCCTCTACTGGGTAGAGTCATGGTGGGGACTCATTGTCATTCCATTCATATACGACGCCTATATATCAAAGAAAATACCATGGCAGTGGTGGAAAGATGCTGAAGGACCGACACGTTTCATCATGTCGTGGGTAGACGCTCTGGTGTTCGCACTCGTCGCAGTATATTTCATCAACCTGTTCTTCTTCCAGAACTACGTCATCCCGTCAAGCTCGCTTGAGAAATCGCTCCTCACCGGCGACTACCTCTGCGTGTCAAAAGTGAGCTACGGACCACGTGTGCCACAGACTCCGCTCACTATGCCGCTCACACAGCACACCATGCCGCTGCTGGGCTGCAAGTCATATATCGAATGGCCACAGTGGGACTACAAGCGTGTGAAAGGCCTCGGAAACATCGAACTGAACGACATCGTGGTATTCAACTATCCTGCTGGCGACACACTCGTGTCTGAACCTCAATGGCAGTCGGCTGACTTCTATCAGATGGCATACTCGTTCGGTCAGCAGCTCGTCGAAAGCGACGTATACATCGACAGCCTCAACCCTATGCAGCAGAGAAGACTATTCGAGGCTTACTACAACGCTGGAAAGAGATATATCAGCCAGAATCCTAACGAATACGGCGATATCATAACACGACCTGTAGATCGCCGCGAGAACTACGTGAAGCGCTGCGTCGGACTGCCTGGACAGACTCTGCAGATCATCGACCGCACTATCTATCTCGACGGAAAACCTAACAAGGACGCACAGGAGGTGCAGTATACATATGCCATAAAGCTGCAGGCGCAGATGCCAGTAGAGCTGATGGACGAGCTGAACATATCAATGGAAGATATCACACAGCTCAACCAGAGCGGTGTAATGCCGCTTACTAAGCGTGCAGCGGCTGTGCTCAAGGCAAGAAAGGACATCGTGAAGGAAATAAAAATCAATACTGACGCTCCGACAGGCGATGTGTATCCACTCAACGCTCGCACTAAATGGACACGCGACAACTACGGACCAATATGGATTCCGGCTAAGGGAAAGAGCGTAAAACTCGACATGAGCAATATCGCTGTGTATGAAAGACCTATCAGAACTTATGAGGGCAATGACCTCGAAATCACTGAAGACGGCAAGATTATCATCAACGGCAAGGAGGCAACATCATACACCTTCAAGATGGACTACTACTGGATGATGGGCGACAATCGCCACAACTCTGCCGACTCAAGATACTGGGGATTCGTGCCTGAAGACCATATCGTAGGCAAACCGCTGTTCATCTGGTGGTCGTCTGACCCAGACCGCGGCGGAATAAACGGCATCAGATGGCACAGACTCTTCACATGGGTAGACAATATTAAGTAAAAAACAAAACAAAAACATACAACTGATGTTGCTCGCAACAACATACTTCGGTCCCGTACAATGGTATACAAAGCTATATCGTTGTGCGGGACAATGTGTTGAAATAGAGGCTAACGAGACGTTTCTGAAGCAGACATACCGTAACAGATGCGTCATCGCAACCGCTAACGGAACGCAGCAGCTGACCATTCCTGTCACTCACGCTGCCGATGCTGACAAGACAATTAGTCAGACACTGATTTCTGACCACGGCAACTGGAGGCACCTGCACTGGCAGGCTATAAAGACGGCATACGGAGAATCGGCTTTCTTCGAGTATTACGAAGACGACATCAGACCATTCTTCATAGCCAGCAAACCCGACGACCCGGTTAATCTGCAACGCCTGATTGACTACAACATGGCTGCAGCAAAACTCATGTGCCGGCTGCTCGATATCGACGTGACATTCAGAATGACAGACATCTTCACGCCTCCATCAGAGAATGACCTGCGCTACAGCATACGTCCGAAAAACACGCCGCAAGACCCAGATTTCCTGCCCGCAGAGTATTATCAGGTATACCGGCAGAAACACGGCTTCCTGCCAAATCTTTCTATTCTCGACTTGTTATTTAACGAAGGACCGCAGGCAATTATAACATTGGCAAAATCTGCTAGGCAGAAATTATAGACACAACATACGGAATCAGCAACAAACTGATTCCGTATGTATTTTTTTTGCTTTTATATCATCAAATTACGCCTCAAATAGCAAAATAATATCATAACATGATACTTTTTTATCTTTTTTTATTGCAACTTTGAGCTTTTATTTGTATCTTTGCAGATGATAAATGACATGCTGCTGCATGCTCGCTGGCTATCTTTCGCCACATCTACAGCAGCTACGAAACACACTATTTACACGCTAACCGAAATATAACCCGCTGCTATCTCAAACTAACGCTGACTTGACACATAGGCATAGTAGTCACGAAAAAGGCAAAAGGGGCACTTACAACATAATAGGCTGAATGCCAAATATACTACAGGCTGAATGCCAAATACCGCAATATTACTCACTAACCACATCACCTAACTCACTAACTATAGCACAACTGTATGAAAAAGAATGTATTCTGTGTCATCATACTGATAATTCTGAGTGCAGCAACGACAACTATTGCCGCACAACGAACCATTGAATGCTTTGACAAAAACTGGAAATTCGCATTCGGAAACGCTGCTGATCCGGCTAAAGACTTTGGCTGCGGAACAGAGTATTTCAACTATCTCACAAAGGCAAACTCAATACATAACACCGGACCATACAGTAACAAATTCGACGATAAAGACTGGCAGGACATCAATTTGCCTCACGATTTTGTCGTCGGGCTGCCTTTCCATAAAGACGCAAGCCACTCACATGGATATAAAACCGTAGGATATGAGTATCCCGAAACATCTGTCGGATGGTACAGAAAGACATTCTTTGTCGACAGCCTCGATGCTGGCAAGCATATTGAGATACTCTTCGATGGCATCTTCCGCAATAGCCGCGTATGGGTAAACGGATTCTATTGCGGCGGCGAGGACTGCGGATATTTATCCCAGAACTACGACATCACCGACTATATCAACTTCGGAGGCGAGAATATTGTGTGCGTCAGAGCCGATGCAACGCTCGAAGAGGGATGGTTTTATGAAGGCGGCGGCATATACAGACACGTATGGCTGACGAAGACCGAGCCGCTTCACATAGCACAGGACGGCATCTTCGTAAGCACAGAAATACGCAGCGACGACTATAGCAAGGCTTACATCACCATGTCTGCCGACGTCACTAACCATTCGCACAGCAGCCAATCATACAGCATAGCATACGTCATAACTGACACAGAAGGCAGAACTGTGGCAGAACACCACTGCGGAACAAAGCATACTGCGGAGCAAAAGACTTCATGCAGCGCTTCTGCATGCCAGCAGATAGCTCCGATGCAGACAATAGAACAATCGTTCAGACAGACCGTAGAGATAACAAAACCTATGCTATGGAGCCCTGAACAGCCGTATCTATACACGCTTACAGCATGCATAAAGAAGGACGGCAAGGTCATAGACGCAGAAAGCGTTAAGTTCGGAGTGAGAGAAGTGGTGTTCGATAAAGACCGCGGACTGATTCTTAACGGAAAGAACATCAAGCTGAAAGGTGTCAATATGCACCAGGATCATGCTGGAGTGGGAGCGGCAATACCTGACGCTCTGCTCGAATACCGCATACGCCAGCTGAAGAAAATGGGATGCAACGCATACCGCGCATCACATAATCCTACGACTAAAGCCATGCTCAACGTCTGCGACTCGCTCGGAATGCTCGTCATAGAGGAGAACCGTCTGACTGGCATCAGCCAGTATCAGATTGACATGCTGAAGCAGACAATACGCCGTGCACGCAATCATCCGAGCATAATACTCTGGAGCGTAGGCAACGAGGAATGGGGAATAGAATGGGACAAGAAAGGCGAGAAGATAGCGGCAACTATGCGCGACTACTGCCATCTGTTCGACCCAACACGCGAGATGACATTCGCCACCAGTGGCGGACCGACTGTTGAGGTGCCTGTAGATGTCGCAAGCTATAACTATGTCATACAGAATCCGATAGACGAACACCGCCGTAAGTATCCTGAGCGCAAGTGTCTCGGTTCGGAAGAGACAACTGGCTGCGGCACAAGAGGTGTGTATTTTGACGACCCGCAAGGACGATGGATGGCTTCGCTGAACAGAAAGACCGATGAAAGGGCTGATATGTACAACCGCATAGAGCGCGGATGGAAATTCTATGCCGAGCGCCCTTGGGCGGCAGGATGCTTCTTCTGGACAGGATTTGACTACCGTGGCGAACCTAACCCGCTGTCGTTCCCTGCCACAGGCTCTGAATTCGGACTGCTCGACTACTGCGGATTCCCAAAAGACGAAGCATACTACCTGAAGTCATGGTGGACTGATGAGACCATTCTGCATATTCTGCCGCACTGGAATCTGAAGGGACACGAAGGCGACACAATAAGCGTATGGGCATACTCAAACTGCCACGAGGTGGAGCTATTCCTTAATGGCAAGTCGCTGGGACGCAAGAATATGCCTGTAAACGGCCATCTCGAATGGGCTGCTGTATACCAGCCAGGTAAACTGCGGGCTGTAGGCTATCGCAATGGAAAACGCGTAAAAGACGTCACAATAGAAACTACAGGTGAGACTGCGGCAGTAACTGCTGAAGTGAGCCGTACGACACTAAAAGCTGACGGAGCAGACCTGGCGGTAATAGACCTCACACTGCGCGACAGGAAAGGCCGTTTCGTGGCTGACGCTTGTAACTCGCTGACGGTGACAATCGATGGCGCAGCAAGAATATTGGGCTACGGAAACGGTGACCCGGCATATCAGGACAAGGAACAGCCTGCTGACCGCAATGCCAGAACAATCAGCATAAAGGCATTCAACGGACACGCACAGCTGCTCATACAGGCTGCCGAAAACGCAGGAACAGCCACAATAACAATAGACCCGCAAACATCAGAGAAGAAGAAAAAAACAGCCATTATAACATTGAACATAAAATAACTGCTACGCAGAATACTATAACCTACTTAACAAGAAACACAATGAGCGACGTTATTTCTGAAATAACCAGACTAGCAGAAAAAGATAGTTATCATCTTTGTGAACGATACAAAAAGCTTCATACGTATCCGCTTCACCGCCATGCAGAGATGGAGATTAACTTCATAGAGAACTGTGCAGGCAACAGAAGAATCATCGGCGATAATATAGAAGTGCTGGGCAACTATGATCTCGTCCTTATGGGAGGAGGTCTGGAACATACATGGGAACAGCATGAATGTACATCAACAAACATCAGAGAAATCACTATACATTTCTCAAAAGACCTCTTCGCACAGTCGTTCCTATCGAAGACACACATGCAACCGCTCGCCGACCTTCTTGCAAGGGCTGATGTCGGCGTGGCATTCGGCATGGAAGCCATCATGCACGTATACGACAGACTCAACGAACTGGTGACCATGAAGCCTAATTTCTATAGTGTCATGAAGTTCTTCGAACTGATGTACGAGCTATCACAGACTAACGACTACAAGCTACTGGCAACAAGTGCTTTCTCACATACTAATATCAATGCAGACAGCCGGCGCGTACAGAAAATCAAGACATACATCGACGAGAACTACCGCAATGAGATACGTCTGCAGGACCTTGCCGACATAGCATCTATGACACCTACGGCATTCAGCCGTTTCTTCAAGCTGCGCACTAATAAGAGTATTTCTGAATATATCATCGACGTGCGTCTCGGACATGCGGCACGTCTTCTTGCTGACAGCACTATGGCGGTTGTGGAGATATGCTACCGCTGCGGATTCAATAACATATCAAACTTCAACCGTATATTCCGCAAGAGAAAGGGTTGCACA
>JAFPAS010000150.1 GCA_017424205.1 Prevotella sp.
ATCCCCTCTTTTACTTCCATATTTGTATAATAGTGAATAGAATCACACATCTTATCGAGCAAAAAATGTTGCTTTGCCAATAGGAGGCATAAATTAAAGAAAATGTATTTTTTACAAACTATATTTTCCTTACACATATTTAACTGACACGTTATATTTCTTTATCAGGAAGAATTTGTACATAAATGTTTTACGGTGTAATTTTGTTCCCAAAAAAAGGAGGATTTATGAAAAAGTTATTTTCTGTAATGATGTTAGCGGTGCTAACAGGTTGCGCAAAAGTCAGTGTAGACAATTCTGTAGTTGACAGTCTTGACTTAAAACGTTTTTTAGGAGCATGGTATGAAGTTGCCCGTTATGACCACAGGTTTGAACGAGGTTTAGAAAAGACAAGTGTCATTTATTCTCTACGTGACGACGGAGCAATAGATGTATTAAATATGGGTATGAAAGGCGACATAATGAAAGAAGCAAAAGGAAAGGCAAAACTTACAGATACTCCAGCTCTTCTGCGTGTGTCTTTCTTTGGACCATTTTATAATGACTACCGTGTCATGATGATTGACCCTGACTACCAGTATGCACTTATAGGTGGAAGCACAGATGATTACTTATGGATTCTTTCACGCACTCCGAAACTTTCGGATGATGTAAGAAAACGTGTGCTTAATGAAGTCCAGAAACGCAGATATGATACTTCGAAATTATATTGGGTAACACAATAAAACCTGCGTTTTCGTTAAGCCGAATGACCGTAACGAAACAACTTTCAGTTAAGTTTCCTGCGGTGCAAAACATTGTTTCTCGTACACCAAAAGAACATTATTGGCAGAGAGAAAAAAGTAAAATCACACGCCTTAGAACAGCAAAAATATAATCTTAGCATCTGCGAGTCCAATGGAAAAGAAAACATATACACAGAAATAATAGTACAAGTGAAAGAGTACGCTTACACCGTTATAACCGTTCCGTACTGTGCCAGCATAACTGTCTATACGCATTCATCAAACGACACACGGTTAATTTGTGTTTTGAAACAGATGCTTTTTTGCTAATTTCCGTTAAATATGCCACTTAGTCGTTTTATACATTTGTAAAACTCTGAAATATTCATTATATTTGTAAGGAAAACAACATAGAATAGCAAAACTGCATACACACAAATACAAATAACACCCTAAAAAAGTTTACTAACATGAGAACGCTATTACTATTGCTGGCACTTATTCCGATAGGAATATGCCAGGCGGAGAATTATGAAGCTATTAACGAGCAGAAAACATTGAAGACTGAATATCGCGACGGACGGCAGGTGAGCATACTGACAAAAGACTCTATAACAGTTGCGGTGACACTCATGAAAGAACAGAATAGCTATGGCAGGTTTTATCAGGCTGGCGTGATGGTCATGAACGGAAAAGGAGACACTTTCACTTTCGCTCCGGAAGACATCATCGTAAATCTTACGGACAACCGTAATGCAAGCAGAAAACTGGGCGTATATACAAGTGACGACTACACAAAGAGCATCAGACGCAGTCAAGACTGGTCGCGCTTTTTTAATAGTGTGTTCGATTCGATGGTCGCTGATAATGCCTATGCATCTGCTACAGCAAACGAGATGACACGAATCATGCACAACAAAGAGCGCAGCAGCATGGCAAGCGGTTATCTGAAGAAGAACACCATGCGGCAAGGCGATGTGGTAGAGGGATTTCTAAACATCCACTACAGCAAGGGACGTGTGCTCATGATGCGCATACCAGTGAACGGACAGAACTTCGATTTTATGTGGGACGTGAAATAGACGGAGCGGCCTGTAGGCTGAAACATATAGCATATTGGTTCTAACGGGGCATCTTAACCAGACGCCATACGGATGGAACAGCGGGAATAAATATATAGAAAGCATAATGGGGAGGCGGCAAAATCCGTCTCCCCATCATTATAATACTACTGCCGATAATGCAGCATCATCTTCCATCAACAATAAATTTTCTTCCGTCTACGATATAGATACCTTTAGGCAGCATGCCTGCAATATCCGAGCGTTTTACTTTTCGGTAAAGGCATATTCCGTTAATGCTGTAGATATCTGCCACAGTTTCTTCTTTTGACACTCCGTTCTCTATACCCGTATAGCCACCTTCACCATAATATCCTTTAATGATGGCGTCGAGCAGGTCTGGCTGCGTGAACTTTGGCACACTGCGGTCTGCACCATCTGTGAGTCCCATCCAATGGAATGCTGTTATGCCAGCCGCCTTAGTCTGCTCAATAAAGTAGCGGTAGAACTGTTGCATATTGCTACGATAGTTCGTGTATGCGTCTTCTGTGCTTGTGCCCCACTCGCCCACAATGAGCGGTGCACCTTTTGTGAGCAAGTAAGTTTTCCATGCACTGATTCTTTCATCTACATCCTTCTTGGCAGAAGTGAGATTCTTCACTTCGGGATATGAGTGAACCTCCATAATCAGATGATTACTCACGACATCCTTCGGCAGTATAAGATTTTTCAGTGGGTCTTTAAGATGACTGTTCCATGTGCCACTGCCGTCACACGCTCCATAAGTAGACACTATAAGGTTACGCTGAACATTGTTGCCGCCAGTGCTGCGCACTGCATCAACGAAACTCTGGGCGTAGCTGTTTATGGCGTTATACGCTGAGCGCGCTATGCTGGCATCATACTGCCCAGACGCTGCAAAAGAGGCGAAGCACCACGATCGTTTAATATCGAGCATCTCATTATAGCCTTCGAAAATAAGACGGTGATCGTAGTCCTTGAACTCCTCAGCTATTTGTCGCCATACTGCCTCAAAGCGGGTACGCTGCTTGGCATAAACGCCTTCATCGGCAATGAGCCATGCAGTGTTTGAAGCGCCTGTGTCGTGATGGATATTAAGGATGCAGTACATATCTTGAGAGATTACATAGTCAACCACCTCGCGCACTCGCTTCATCCATACCACCTGTATCTTCGTGCCTATATCATCCTTCGACGGATTCCATATGCTATTCTCATAAGTACTAAAACCGAATTTTGCCTCCATGTGCGGATACCATGTGACGGGTACACGGATAGCATTGAATCCTGCGTTCTTCAGCATCTTCATCAACTCAGGATTGGCAACTGGCTGTCCCCATGCTGTCTCATAGTCTGATGGCATACGGTTGGTCCAGTGCTCTATCCACATATTTAGCGTATCGCCAGAATTACTGTCGAATGTATTACCGAGGTTCCAGCCTACGCGCATATTCTTTACTGCCTCGTGGGCTGTCTCGAAATTCTGTGCCATTGCCGTCATGGCAAGAAGTGACAGTATAAAAAATATTTTTCTCATCTCCTGTCTTACATTTTCTTTGTCACTGTATTTCTCTGACCAGCTTCAGTATATCTCTTATCTGACGATATATACCGCAAATGTCTTCGGCTGCAAAACATCTGAAAGGACATTGCCGCTGAGTGTAGCAGCACGTTCCTGCGGCACTACTACGGAAGGGTTGTCGATGGTATTCTCGGCATCTGTATCTGCGCTGCCGAGGGTAATCACACGTACCTCTGAGAGATTTTTCGCTCCTCTCAACGTGATGTTGAGCGGCTGAGCTTCATCGCCTATATTCGCCACCTTTATATATATGCAACCAGTTTTGTCGTCGCACACTGCCGATGCTGACAGCCCGTGCTGGTCGTCATCGCCTGCTACGACACGTCCGTCCATTGTGGTCTGCAGGACATGGGTGCCTTTATAGTGTGAATAGAGTTGCTGCACATAGTATGAGCAGGTGCGTACAGAACGCAGATTGTCATACCAGATAAGATCTGGACGCCACTGCCATCCCTCTGTATGGGCAAACAACGGAGCATAGGTGGCCATATGGACTATATCGGCATTGCGCTCTATGCCTGTCATGAAGGCTGCCTCAAGCAATGCGGCATTGAAATGATTATATTTCTTGCCTTTGCCGTGGCATGCGTATTCGCCTGCAAACACCTTTGGACCGCGGCGGTCATAATTGTCATAGCGGTGGCGGTTTTTATGGTCGAGGAACCACGACTCAGGACGGTAGAAATGCTCGTCGTACATAGCGACCTTCATCTCCTTCATCTTAGGTTGTAGCATGTCAAACTCCTTTCCCTCAGAGCCCGGACCTGTAGAACCAATGTATGTAATCTCTGGATGCGCCTTGCGAAGCACGTCAATGAATTTCTGCAGGCGAGCGGTGTAAGCAGGATTGTCGTCATAGTCCCATTGTTCGTTGCCGATGCCTATGTATTTCAGATTGAATGGTTCTGGATGTCCCATCTCGGCTCTGACTCTGCCCCACTCTGTGTCTGCTGCGCCATTAGCAAATTCTATCAGGTCGAGAGCATCGTCGATGTATGTGTCGAGACTGTCGAGAGGAACATGCACGCCTGGAGCTTCTGGATGACGGTTCTGGAACTGGCAGCTGAGTCCGCAGCTGAGTATTGGCAACGGCTCACTGCCAAAGTCTTCACAAAGAAGGAAAAACTCGTAGAAGCCGAGTCCGTACGACTGATAGTAGTCTGGGAAGAAGCGGTGGGTGAATGTGTAGTGCCAGCGATTCTCGTTAAGCGGACGGTTTTCTACTGGTCCGACGGTGTTCTTCCACTGGTAGCGGGTAGCGAGGTCAGTGCCCTCGACTATGCATCCGCCAGGGAAGCGGAACACGCCAGGCTTCAGGTCAGCAAGGGCTTGCGCCAAATCCTTTCGCATACCATTCTCACGGCCTTTCCATGTGTCGACAGGGAATAGCGAGACGTGTTCTATATCTGTCACGGTCATAGGATTTGAACCATCACGCTGAAGGAAAAGACGCAGCGTCAACTTGTTCTGGGTGACAGGCGATTGCATGACTGCCGTATACTTCTTCCATTCCTTTCCGCTGACGGTCAGACGGCACGAAACGACCTCCTGTGTCTCGCTCTGCGATGCGTTGTCTGCCAGGACAACCTTCAGTGCCGATGTTCCACCGTCAGGACAGCGTGCCCAAAGCGAGAAACGATATTCTGCTCCTGACTTGACTGATATGCCAAAGTATCCTTCGTTCTCAAGACCTGTATGCTTATCATTATGTCCTGAGTAAGCCAGACGGACATAGTGTGGGTTGCGATTGAACGGACCATCGCTGCACAATGCCGTATTGCCAAATGCTCGCCATCCCATAAGATGTTGCGGATATTCAAACGAGCGGTTTTTTACCATCTCGGCGTATAGGCCGCCAT
>JAFPAS010000151.1 GCA_017424205.1 Prevotella sp.
ATATACCACGCAAGACAAAAGCCCCTTTTTCTGTACACTGTATAATAGTATTCCTCAGCAACTCATCATCAGCATCAGCAATATTTATAACCTGTAAGCTTTGCGGATAAACGAAATTACGTAATCTATATATAAACTTCTGAAATTTTCTTTCCTTTCGGTTTTTATATATCTGTTCTATAGTTTCATAGTAATAATAAGGGCATCGTTCGCCTACTATTTCAGTGACGAACCTATAGGCCCATGGCGACTGGATACCAAAACCACGAGCCTTACCTACTCTACCTAAATATTCCTTGAAACTCTTCATGCTATATCAGATTACACGGCAAAGGTAGCACAAAAATCACGATTAACGTTATAAAAAAGGTTAACAATTAACGGTTTTGTCACAAAATAGAATATTTTTGTCAATATATCAGTTTATTTCATAATTATATTTATTATCTTTGCACATACCAATACCAAAACACGAATATAAACAATACAGAAATATGAAAAGAACATTGCTAACGGTAGTCACCGTCATATCACTTTTGGCAAACCTATCAGCTCAGTCAATGACTGAATGGCATGATATGGAAATAAATGAAATTAACCGTTTTCCTTTGCATGCCACAGTTTTCCCATTTGAAGATGCAAATGCGGCAAAACATGATATGACAATGTCGAGACGATTCCTTTCAATAGACGGTACATGGAAATTCCTATGGGCAGAAAATGCTAACGACAACATTCCAGAGAATTTCTTTTCTCCAGACTTTAATGATTCTGCATGGGGATACATGGAAGTGCCTGGCATGTGGGAGCTTCAGAAGAACCCAGAAGGAAAGACAACCATTGAACGCCGTCAGTCCGACCCATACGGAGTACCTGTATATGTTAATTCAGGCTTTGCATGGCACCGTCAGTTTAAGAATAACCCACCTAACCCACCTATTGAGAAAAACCATGTAGGCATATACCGCCGCAATATCATCATCCCAGAATCATGGACAGAAACAGAGCAGAAAGATCTGCTTGGCAAAGGACGTCGTAAAGACATCGTCAACGTACCATCTAATCAGGTTATTCTGCATCTCGGTTCAGTCACATCATGTGTGTATGTATGGATAAACGGAAAGTTTGTCGGATATGCAGAAGACTCTAAGGTTGCTGCAGAATTTGATGTCACTCCATACATCAAAAGCGGAATCAACCAAATGACTATGAAGGTATACCGCTGGTGTGATGGCTCTTATTGCGAAGACCAGGACATGTGGCGTCTGACGGGCATTGCACGTCAATCTTATCTCTATATGCGTGACAACCAGATTCATGTAGATAATCTTCAGCTTACGGCAAACGCGCAAGGCGAACTTGATATCTGTGCAGACGTCACAGGCCATGCAGATATAACATACGTATTGACCGACAACGAAGGCAATGACGTAGCACATGCCGTAGCTACATCGCCGGAAAAAGGAGGCAAGGTGCGCACAAAGATAAATGTTAGCAACCCAAGACTTTGGAGTGCAGAAACACCATATCTATATCGTCTTACAGCCCATGTATCACCATCTGTAAGACGCGGCAATATTGCCACGCTCAATATCACACCACCAGCAGAAGTTCTGACACAACGTGTCGGCTTCCGTACAGTAGAGATGCGCGATGGACAACTCACCGTTAACGGCAAAGCTGTGCTCATAAAAGGCGTAAACCGCCATGAAATTGACCCAGACGGAGGCTATGTAATGTCGCTCGAACAAATGATTACCGACATACGCCGTATGAAGGAATTCAACTTCAACGCTGTACGCACATCCCACTACCCTACCGATCCTCGTTTCTACGACCTTTGCGATGAGTATGGACTATATGTCTGTGCAGAAGCGAATCAAGAAAGCCATGGATTCGGATTCAACCAGCCTAAGAACGGCAAACGCAACCTTGCCCAGACAGAACTCTTCGCGCGCCAGATACTGGAACGCAACCAACACAACGTATATGCCCATTTCAACCATCCTTCAATCATAACTTGGTCAATGGGTAATGAAACCGTTGATGGTCCGAACTTCACTGCTGCATTCAAGTGGATAAAATCTGTCGACACCTCACGACCTATACAGTGGCATCCGACACGCGAAGGAGACAATACAGAGATATTCTGCCCTATGTATATGACACAGAAAGGTGCAGAACAATATTCGGCAGACGCAACAAAACAGAAACCACTCATACAGTGCGAATACTCACATGCCATGGGCAATTCAAGCGGCGGATTCAAGGAGTATTGGGATCTCATACGCAAGTATCCACGCTATCAGGGCGGTTACATCTGGGACTTTGCCAACCAAGCGTTACGCGTTAAGCCTCAGACATTCTACTATGGCGGTGACTTTGACCCTACCGACCCTTCTGACAACAACTTCAATTGCAATGGTGTGTTCACCTCTGACCGCCAGCCTTCGCCACAGGCATACGAAGTGAAATACCAGCAGCAGAACATCTGGACACAGGGAGTAGATCTTCTGAAAGGACGCATCAGCATATACAACGAGCATTTCTTCCGTCCGCTTGACAACATCGAACTGCAATGGCAGCTTCTACGCAACGGCAAGATTGAACAGAATGGCAAGATAGACATCGAGTCACTGCATATTCAGCCACAAAGCAGCGCCGAACTGACCATACCATACACACTTGCAAATCTCGACGATGAGCTGATTCTTAATATCTCTTACCGTCTGAAAAAAGACGAGCCACTACTCGCAGCAGGACACGAATTAGCCCATCAGCAACTGAGCATCTCACAGTATCTCTTCAGCATCAACATCGCAAACAGCATTCCTGACGGCGATTTCACAAAGATAAATAAGAAACTGAAGAAACTTATCAAAGAACAGGTAAAGAGCGGCAAGACGGCAAAAGAAGCATTGTTCCCAGCCTCACTGAGTCTTGAGAACGTACGTCCGAACTTCTGGCGCGCAGTCACCGACAACGATATGGGAGCCGGATTGCACAAGAAATATGCAGTATGGCGTGAACCTAAGATGAATCTGAGATACTCAGCAATAGTCAAGGAGAAAATCCGCTTCTATGACGAAAAGCACGATGTGAGTGTCATGACGAACATCTACGATATGCCAGAGGTAAAATCAACACTCTACATTACCTTCACCACACTGCCTGGCGGAATCGTTATGATGGACCAGACACTGCGTCCTTACGGCACAGAGGCCGATAACATCCCTGGCATGTTCTGCTTCGGCATACTTGCCGACCTGCCTTACGATGCACAAGAACTGACATACTACGGCAGAGGCCCATGGGAAAACTATGCTGACCGCAACTCTGGCGCGCCTATCGGAATATACACACAGAGTGTCAACGAGCAGTTCTTCCCATACGTACGTCCGCAAGCTACTGGTACAAAGACCGACGTAAGATGGCTGGAGATTGGCGGCTACCGCATCTTCTCTAACAAGCCTATCTCGTTCAGCGCACTCAACTACACTCAGAAAGAACTTGATGAAACACGTGTAGAAGAGCCTACAGGACGCGACAAGGGAGCCGACAAGCATCAGCGCCACCCTGCTGCCCTGCGTCAGGCAAACCACGTAGAACTTGCCATCAATGCTTCAGAAAACGGTGTAGGCGGCATAAATTCATGGAGCAAAGAGGCAGAAACGCTTCCGCAGTATCGCACCAACTACAAAGAGCAGGCTATACGAATCTATTTCATGCCGAAATAACACACAAGCAGAAAGCATAAATAGGCCATAAGCCAAAGCAGTTCGCTCCATGACCGACACGTCTGAAGCGAACTGCTTTTATTTTTACACGACGCACCCGAGCTTCAAGAAGAACTCGTCAAATGCAATCACGTTAATATATCTTAACCGATAGCTCTTCAAAGATATTTTTTTATTACTTTTGCAAATAGAACACACTATACAAAACATATACGGCAAACATATGGATAACATACGATTTAACCACTCCATGCCTGCACAGATACGTTTCTGCGATGTCGATCAGTTCGGACATGTTAACAACTCCGTGTATTTCGCACTATACGATCTGGCAAAGACAACATACATCAAAGACGTTTTAGGCGACAAAATAGACTGGAAGACCATAGGAATGGTCGTTGCAAACATTAATGCTAATTTCATGCAACCCGTCTACTTCAACGACCAGATTTGCATTGAGACCAGTGTCATACACCTCGGCAACAAAAGTTTCACCCTACTCCAGCGAGCCATAGAGCAAGAGAGCGGCGAAGTGAAGTGCGAATGCAAGAGTGTGATGGTTATGTTCGACCTCTTGCAGAACGAATCAATGGCAATACCAGAAACATTCAAAGATATCATAAAAAAATACGAAGGTCATCTTTAGGCCTTCGTATTTTTTATATATTACGGTTTATACACCTTAATAAAACCATATTCTTATTTTAAGAACCTCCAGTCACAGCACCATTAAAACCCATAGAGGCGCAATCACAGACGTATAAATCAACGACATTACGCCTTTTTCAGTGTTATCACAACTATTTCTGGCCACGCTCCAAAGCGGAAAGTCACGTTGCCACCTGTACCGGTGCAAATAAACAGCTTGCGCGAGTCAGACTTCTGCTTCTTCTCGTTCAC
>JAFPAS010000152.1 GCA_017424205.1 Prevotella sp.
GCCTCGCTTGTTCCCGTTGTGTCTAACCCTTTATATTCTGGTGCAGACAATCCGACAATCACTGCAGAATATGGCGCCCATGTATAAGCTTTATCACCAGTTTTTGTTGTGCGTGAGAACTTATGCTTGCCGTCTTTAGCTTTACCAATATAGTATGCATACTGCGGAATCTTTGATGTTGTGTATGTGCCGATAAAGTGATAGAGTGCAGGCATGGTTCTTCCCTCGTCTCTATATACGTATCGAGCATCCTTCTGTTCTGCGTCTTCATACAGAGAGTGTGTAGCAGGAGCATCGGCATTCAGCGCCTGTATGTCATGTTTTACGCATGGCAGCATAATATTCTCCACGACACTCTCTTCGTTAAATCTATACGGCAGATTGTCTTTCGCACCATTATTTGAAGCCGCCTGGTTGGCAGATTGCGCTGCCGCCATGATATACATTCCCAGATTCTTTATACTGCTATCCAATTTTGCTGGCACATAGGCACGGATAAGATAAGGATGACCACCTCTGACAACAACAGGATCATCGTCAGTCAACGCCACATAGTTAAAACCTTGTGCATCGTCAAGGAGTTTTACAGCCCAGCTTCTGCCCTCTTCATCATTGGCAAGCGGTTTACTGATATGTAGAGTCATCTTGCCGTTGCTTACCGAGCGTGACACCTGGGTAAGGGTGCGTACGTCTGGATAAACATCATCATTCACAACATTTTCTGAACCGTCAATCATCTTGATTTTACGTGTTCCTTCTGAGCCTTTTACACCAAGTATATCAAGCAGCTGCGACTTTCTGAGGTCGTAAGGCACACAAATAGTAAGCCAGTCACGCTGGACGAACTCAGAATATCCCGTCTGCGGAATGAAAGCCTGTCTGCTGTCGTGTCTTGCAAGAACAAACTCGTGCCATCCCTGATAATCGGCCTGATTATAGACCTTAGCCGCATCGATAGGATATTTCTGCGCTGCTTCTAACGAGGCTATGACCTCTGCAGCCCAACTGCCATCTGTCTCATACGCCTGCCAAGCATCCCATGTCACACCACTGACAGCCTGACGATAAGAACGCAGAAATTCATTGTGGCGAGGCCACATAACAGGACTGCCGTCAGCATACACTGCGCCCGTCTCGTCTGCCAGGGTATAGACACGTGTCACGTCAGTATAGTTTCCTGCCTCCTCCTCCACGCATGCAGCAGGATAGTGCAGAATACACATCACACGCTTCTCTGTATTTCTATAATTATCACGGCAGATAGGATGTTTCCAGTTGCCTGCAAAGCCACCATTGCAATGAGTCATCGAAGTAGCAAATGCACCAGCGCCACACTTCGGAGCCTTTACAGCCAAATTGTATATATCTGTAATCTTCTCTATATCATCACCGAAGAATGTAGATTGATTGCCCGAACTCTGTATCTCTTTCAAATTTGCCGAAAATGTGTAAGTATATAGCCCATTGTCTACCGCAGTTCCATCTACCGGGTCTGTTGTGTAGATATGCATCAGTGCATGTGTATAACAGAACGCCTCTGCACCGATTATTTCATAGTTATATGGTATGCAGAGCTCTGAAACTTTATGCACATTATTAAATGCTCCGGCAGGAATCATATTCATTTTCTCATTGACAGGGAGCACCACTGTTTCAAGAAGGTCTGCTGCATTCAGCAACGTGAAATTCATATCGGTCTGCGTTGCAAACACGGCATCCTGCAGGTCAATGTGTCTCAGCATGCTTCCGGTCATGGCTGCAATGGGATTTGCAGTATGCGATTTCCCTTCTGGCAGTGCAAGCGCACCATTCTGCCATACATACGCATTACCTTCTGTTGTCAGGCAGTCATCTCCATTTGAAATATCAGCCGCATTGACAGAGCCTGAGAGTGTGAGCGAGCTGACCGCATTGACTGTATATGTCCAGCCATTATTTGCCACATTGCTCCTGTTATTGAGCAGTTCCCATCGTGCGAGGGCATTACGCAACGCCCCAGGAGTGCTGACATATGCTGTGAGGGCAACAGATGTTGCAGCCTCTGATGGAATCTTGCATGCCTCGGCAGCAATCCACAGGTCGTCGTATGTATCTGTCATATCAATCTCATCAAGTTTTGAAGAAGACTTCAGAGTCTTTTCCTTACCCGCGAGGTCTGTGTATGTATGCACATATGTTGTAGCAAGCTGGAAGCAGTTGGCACTCCAATCAGCCACGCCTTTATTGTCTTCTGTCACCGGACCGTCATACTTTGTTTCTGCGATATAATAGTCTGTTACGCTTGTGAGCATCACATCCTCGCCTGTACCGCCAAGATACGCGCCCTGCTCGCTGTCATACAGTTTGCCTGTATATACCTCCTTAGCAAATTTAGAATAGAATGTGTTTGTGTCGTCCGCTGTCTTTGTCAGTTCTGCAAACGGATTATCTCCTATATAGCCGTAGTATTTGCCGCCAAATGCAAATACCTCGCCCTCATATTTTGTCTGCTCGTCACCGTATGTATAAACACATACAACAAAAAGCGAAACACCTTCCTTTGTATTATAGTAGGTATTACCCCACTCCGTTATTGGGTCGCCTATAATGGTATACTTGCTAACATCTGCAACAGCGCCATTTACTCCATATGTCCTATATTCTATAGTTTTTGTCAGTTCTATTACACTTTCCTTACCTCCTATAAGACCATAATTCTTTTCCCCACGGCTATATACATCAGCCTCCGTATACACAAAAGCCTTACCATCCTTGTTGTACACATATCCACCTGCTACTGACAACAAGTCTATCGCCGTTCCTGTATTGCCATACATCATTCCATTCTCCTCACGGAACAGCGAGCCATCGTATCTGTTCTGACCGTTATATATATAATATGTGTCAGAAGTCAAAGCCGAAAGCACTGTGCCTGCATTTACTCCGTAAGCATTGCCTTCCTTAAACAATACTGGTGTCGCGTCAGACACAACATACTTTGTCCCATCTGCCTTAGTATAGATAGCCTCAACAGCTGTCGGAGCAGTCTTATAAACACCTGTTCCTTTCAGATTGACGTATGTGACACCGCCAACCTCTTTTGCTGAACATGAAGCAGTCATGACATTCTCGCCCGTATTTGGATCCACATACTGCCAACCATCAGAATAAGAATACTCAGCCGCAGCTGCCACCGCAGCATCAACATCTTTACCTACAGCATCAACATCCTCCTTTGCAGTGTTGTTTGGAAGTATTACATATTTCACTGCAGCATTACCTGCAAATACACTAAAGTCTGTCATGCCTGTCACCATCGAAAGGTCCACTTTTTCTTTTCCAATAGCCGATAGCGCAGCATCTTCTCCTGTCACATCGCCAGCAATACGCACCATATAGACAGGACTCTCTCCTGCCTGTGGCATATAACTGTTTACAGAGGCAATAGCATCGGCAAGCGACATATTGCCACTGCTCGTCTTCTTAATCAAAGCAATCTGGTAACTGCCTTTACCCTCCACACCTTTGTCTGCCTGGCTTACTGAGTAACTTACCTCATAACCTTCAGCCATGACACTGACAGAAATGCCTGCCAGCACAAAAACTACTGTAAGAAACTTCTTTAACATCATTCTTTCTGTTTAATGATGCATACATTATCGGCTGGTAAATGAATTCTGCTTCCTGTCTTCACGGCATCCTGCATGTTTCAAGTTGCATATATATTTGCTCTCGCAAATCTATTCTCGCTAATATCACTCTTTTGTAAAAATGCCGCTAAATCCTGAAATACATAAATCTTGATCTTTGCTTCAGAAGATGACCTGCTCGTCAAACCAAAACAGTTTTTCTTTCCTGCAGAATTCTATTTAAATTCTTTTTACCTTAAAAACCAATACGCACTACATCAATTTAAGTTAGCAATTTCCTTGTTTGAATCCTTTTTTGTCTATTGAAGCGGTTCTAAGCAGAAAAGTATTCACTTTTGCCCAAAACCTTTACTGTTATCGCACACAAAGGTAGTAATTATTTCATTAGCAACATTGATTTCAAAGAAAAAAGTAGTTACGC
>JAFPAS010000009.1 GCA_017424205.1 Prevotella sp.
CGTTATTCAGAATCCATGGATTAATTTCATTAGCCATCCTGGAGATGGTACAGCAGAGCTTAACTTTGAACCAATCGTCATTGCAGCAAAAGAGCATAACACGCTTCTTGAAATCAATAATTCAAGTTTGAATCCGGTCAGAGGCAAAACGCACAAAGCCATACCAAATAACATAGAGATTCTAAATCTCTGCAAGAAATACGAGGTGCCTGTAATTTTAGGCAGCGACGCGCATATAACATTCGACATAGCAAATTACGACAACATACTACCGTTACTTAACGAAACAGAATTCCCTGAAGAGCTTATAATTAATGATAAACCAAATGCTTTTATCAAGCTATTAGAGAAAAAAGGAAACGAATTACTCTCCAGCAAAAATTAAAATCGCATAAATATCCATCCGCAATACCAAGAAATAGGTGTTGCGGTTTTTTTTAGAACATCACTATAGAATTACTACAATAGTCTAGTAAAAGAAAATAGAAGGATTGACTTTTACTAGACAGCCATATAATAATTTAAATCATAAATATAAAATGCTTAAAAAGTAGGGGCATTATATTTTTTTAATTCTCATGTTGGATGGCAGATATAAGGTAATGCGTATTTTTGCATCCGTGTTAGTTAACCATATTATTATTTAAGTTTTCAGGATTATGGAAAAAGAGAAGAAATTGACTGCCGCCAATGGTAGACTAGTTACTGACAACCAGAACTCACAAACAGCAGGACTACGCGGACCGATTGTGATGCAAGATCCGTGGCTAATAGAAAAATTAGCCCACTTTGACCGAGAGGTAATTCCAGAGAGACGTATGCATGCCAAAGGAGCTGGTGCTTACGGTACATTTACCGTGACACACGACATTACGAAATATACACGAGCGGCAATATTTAGCAGAATAGGCAAACAGACGGAGTGTTTTGTCAGATTTTCTACTGTAGCTGGCGAACGAGGGGCTGCCGATGCAGAACGTGACATAAGGGGCTTCGCAATAAAGTTCTATACAGATGAAGGCAATTGGGACCTTGTTGGAAACAACACGCCTGTATTCTTCTTACGTGATCCATTAAAGTTTCCTGACCTCAATCATGCTATAAAGCGTGATCCACGTACAGGTATGCGTTCTGCTAACAACAACTGGGATTTCTGGACTCTTTTGCCAGAGGCCCTGCATCAGATTACCATAACAATGAGTCCGAGAGGCATTCCATTATCCTATCGTCACATGCACGGTTTTGGAAGCCACACCTACAGTTTTGTCAATGCTGACAATGTGCGTACATGGGTGAAGTTTCATTTACGCACATTGCAAGGGATAGAATGTCTTACTGATGAACAGGCAGAAGCAATAATAGCTAAAGACCGAGAGTCACATCAGCGTGATTTATTTGAAAATATCGAACGAGGTAATTATCCTAAGTGGCTCTTTCAGGTGCAGCTGATGTCAGAAGAGGAAGCTGATTACTATCATATCAATCCTTTCGATTTGACCAAGGTATGGCCACATGCAGACTTCCCGTTACATGATGTTGGCATACTGGAGTTGAATCGTAATCCTGAGAATTTCTTTGCTGAGGTTGAGCAAGCTGCATTCAATCCCGTTAATATTGTCGATGGTATTGGCTTCTCTCCCGACAAGATGCTGCAAGGCCGACTTTTCTCTTATGGTGATGCGCAACGCTACCGTTTGGGAGTTAACCTTGAGCAGATTCCAGTCAATCGTCCACGTTGTCCGTTCTATGCCTACCACCGAGACGGAGCAATGCGAGTAGATGGCAACTACGGCAGGACATTAGGTTATGAGCCTAATAGCTTTGGCGAGTGGAAGGATTCTCCCCACCTTAAAGAACCGCCGCAGAGAATCTATGGAGAAATATACAATTATACTGAGCGCGAATATGATAATGATTATTACACACAGCCTGGCAATCTCTTCCGCCTAATGCCGCCCGAAGAGCAGCAACTGCTCTTCGAGAATACTGCGAGAGCAATGGGCGACGCACATTTATTCATCAAGCAGCGACATGTGCGGAACTGCTATCTTGCAGACAAAGCATATGGTGAAGGTGTAGCAAGATCATTAGGCATAGACCTGAATGCAGCAATAAAGAGTTAATATATAAACAGACCGAGAGCATTGAAAACTATGTTATGATAATATAACACATTTTTCGTTCTCGGTCTGTATTCTTTGTTGCCTGACATAATTACATGCCATTATTCCTTAATTTAAGACAATAAGGAGAGCATATATTGCCTAAACAGAGGATAATTTTATTTTAACCTAAGTCCAATGTAGATGCAACACCTATTAATTAAAAAGACTGTTTCTAATAACAAGAAACAGTCTTGACAAGCCAAAAGGCTCTATCTCTTAAAACACTAGGTAATACAAGATTAGACCACACTATTACCATGCAATAACAACACCTGAAAGGGCTGGTACAAGCGTCTGCAATGGATCATCAGCTGACACTATGACTTCCTGCGTCTTACCCGTAAGGAGTTCTGTAGCAGTGTGTCTGCCTTCTGTCAGTGCAAGATACTCTATTGCATGGCGTGGTATGCATACTGACGCTGCCTGCGGTGTATCAGAGAAGTTGGCTATTACAAGAAGTGACTTGTCTTCATGCTTGCGAATGAAAGCGTAAAGGCAGTTTGCATCAAACTGGTCAGACACAGGGTTGGCATACATAAGATCATAGAATTCGCCATCAGTCACAGCACGCTCTGTGGCAGCAATATTCAAAATCTGTCCGTGCATCTTTTCGAGGTTTTTCTCTTCCTTCGTAAGTTCCTTACGTGAGAAATATCCACGACGTAGTGTATCCACACACCAATAGTCAAATATCGTTGTACGGCCGTCTACACCAGAAAAGCCTTCACTGTCCATACCCTTTTCACCGAACTCCTCGCCAGCATAAAGCATGAAAGGATTCTTTTGCATGAGAGCCGATACAATCAGAGCCGGAATACCACATTTTGCATTTCCTGCAAAATAATCGCTGGCAACACGCTGTTCGTCATGATTCTCCAAGAAATATAGCATATGGTCTTGTATGTCCTCAGTTGCCTTCCATTGTGAGGTTATCGCTTGTGCTCCTTCATACCCGCACATTACGCCACGTAGAGTATCATACATGCCAACTTTATCATATAGATAATCAAAGCCAGAGGCTATATAATTGCGGTATTGGTTCTTGTCATATACCTCACCAATAAAGCATATATGCGGATAAGCTGCCTTCACTCGATTTGTGGCATAATGCCAGAAAGCAGCAGGCACCATTTCCGCCATATCACAACGGAAAGCATCAACGCCCTTAGATGCCCAGAACAACAGAATTTCTGTCATCTTAAACCAAGTATCTACTATTGGTTTTCCTTCTGAATCGTAGAAATGCTCTGAACGTCCGCCAGCATCACAATAGTCTATGCCATAATTAAGCTTAACTGTTTCATACCAATCGTTTTTTGATGGCGAAGCAGAGAAGACATCATTACCCGTGGCTTTGGCTGGCTGTTCTGCATAAGGTGGCAGAGGATTGCCGTCAGAATCATGCTCAATATCAAACTGAGGAGCAAATGGATGTCCCCAGCAATAGTAAAAGTTATTTGATGTTGAGAAATGCCAGTCCTTATTGTCTGATGCGCCTAAATCTTCTATTCCATTAGGACAAGATATAGAATGATATTCACGCGCAACATGATTTGGCACAAAATCTATAACTACCTTAAGCCCCGCCTTATGTGTGCGTTCCAATAACTTCTCAAATTCTGCCAGACGCTTGTTTACGTCGACAGCCATATCAGGATCTACATCATAATAATCGACAATAGCATACGGCGAACCTGCCTTGCCCTTTATGACAGCAGGATGATTAAGCGGGATATTAAATGCGGTGTAATCTGTAGAAGTAGCATGACGCAATACACCTGTATACCAAACATGCGAGCAGCCTAACTTCTTTATTCGCTTTAGGACTGCAGGAGTTATATCATTAAATCTTCCGACTCCGTTATCCTCCTTAGTACCATTATGCAGACGCGTAGTATTAGTATTACCAAATAGACGCGTAAACATCTGGTATATGATTACTTTCTCCATAACAACAAGAAAATTTCTTCTCTCCGCCCGAAGGACAGAGAGAAGAATTCATATTATCCTATTAAAATATACAATCTTTTTTATATATGACCGGAAATTAAATTCCGTGTACAGTCACATCACGGCTAATCTTGGCAATCATACCCTGAAGAGCCTTGCCAGGACCACACTCTGTGAAATCAGTAGCACCGTCAGCTATCATCTGCTGCACCTCATATGTCCAGCGTACAGGGGCTGTCAGCTGTGCAATGAGATTCTCCTTGATTTCATTAGCATCAGTATGAGCTTTTGCATCTACATTCTGATATACAGGTATGCGTGGAGAGCTAAACTCTGTAGCCTCTATGGCAGCCTGTAATTCATCTTTTGCAATCTGCATAAGAGGCGAATGGAAAGCACCGCCAACAGGAAGAGGGAGAGCACGCTTTGCACCTGCAGCCTTCAGTTTTTCACATGCTTCATTAATTGCCTCTACATTTCCTGAAATAACAAGCTGACCTGGATTATTATAATTTGCAGGAACAACGATATATCCCTCTTTTGAAATTTCAGAGCAAATCTCCTCAATTTTCTCATCTGGCAAACCGATTATAGCAGCCATAGTAGATGGTGCCGCCTCACATGCCTTCTGCATAGCCATAGCACGTTTAGAAACCAGACGCAAACCATCTTCAAATGACAATGCTCCTGCTGCTACAAGTGCAGAAAACTCTCCAAGAGAATGACCAGCAACCATAGTAGCATCGAAAGAGTCACCTAAACATATTGCAGTAATGACTGAATGTAAGAATACTGCTGGCTGTGTTACCTTTGTCTGCTTCAGCTCTTCTGCTGTGCCTTCGAACATAATCTTAGTTATCTCGAAGCCAAGAATCTCATTAGCTTTATCAAATAATTCTCTTGCTTTAGGATTGTTATCATATAAATCCTTACCCATTCCTGAGAACTGAGCACCTTGACCAGGAAAAACAAATGCTTTCATATTTTTCATATATAAAATGATTATACAATGCCATATTAAACTTACCAAGACTCATTAATATAGCCTTAACATATACTTCTATAGGGATATAATACATATATGAATATCGGTAGATAATTATATCACTATAGACGTACTAGCAGAAGTCTTGTTGGCTCTAATACAATGGCGAATTATTGTATATTAATAAAGAAAGTCCCCGACAAGTATACACTTAGGGGACTTTCTTTTATATTTTTACTGCATAAAGCAATCTGCAATATACATTATTCTGCTACTGGAGCCTCTGTTTCAACTGCAGGAGCCTCTTCTACTACTGGAGCCTCTTCTACAACAGGTGCTACAACTGCGTTCTCTGCAACTACTATTACAGGGAGTTCAACCTTAACTTCCTTGTGGAAAACAACTGTAGCGATATACTCACCAACAGTCTTGATATCCTTCATGATGATACGCTTACGATCAACTACAATACCCTTATTTGCGAGTTCTGCAGCAACCTGTGCAGCGTTAACTGAACCGTAAAGCACGCCAGTTGCACTAACCTTGCTTGCGATAGTTACAGTTACATCGTTAAGAGCCTCAGCCTCTTTCTGAGCAGCTGCGAGAATAGCAGCGAGTTTGTGAGCCTGCTGCTTCAGGTTCTCAGCAAGAATTTTCTTTGCAGAAGGAGAAGCGATAACCGCCTTACCCTGAGGAATGAGATAGTTACGTCCGTAACCAGACTTTACCTCTACGATATCGTTCTTGTATCCAAGACCGATAATATCTTCTTTCAGAATGATTTGCATTATTATGTCCTCCTATTATTTACTTCATCATATCAGTTACATAAGGAAGAAGAGCTATCTGGCGTGCACGCTTAACAGCTGTTGCAACACGACGCTGATACTTCAGTGAAGTACCTGTGATACGGCGTGGAAGAATCTTTCCCTGCTCGTTGAGGAACTTCTTGAGGAACTCAGGATCCTTATAATCAATATACTTAATACCGCTCTTCTTGAAACGGCAATACTTCTTTTTCTTAACGTCGATTGTAGGGGCGGTAAGATATCTGATTTCTGACTGCTCTGCCATGATTATGCCTCCTTATTTGATAATTTGTTACGACGCTTCTCAGCATACTGTGCAGCATACTTGTCAAGTTTGACAGTCATGAAGCGTATTACTTTCTCATCGCGGCGATAGCCTGTCTCGAGAGTGTTAATTACATTAGGCTCTGCCTTAAATTCAACGAGGTTGTAGAAACCTGTAGACTTCTTGTCGATAGCGTAAGCCATCTTCTTAAGTCCCCAATTCTCCTCATTGATGATTTCTGCTCCGTTCTTCTTAAGAAGATTAACGAATTTTTCTACAGTCTCCTTTGCCTGTTCGTCAGACAAAACGGGAGTCAAGATGAAGACTGTCTCGTACTGATTCATCATAATTGATAGAATATTGTTTAATAAATTAATAATTTCTGATTATGCATTCATACACATTCAAGCACACGAATTGCACAAATCGGATGCAAAGTTACTAATAAATAACGAATTACCAAATTCTCAGCACCAAAATCAGCAGTTGCAACATTAAAATTTAATTTCATTTAACATATCACACAGTCTGAATGCCATAAATAAGAACAGGCAGGGACATATATAGATTTCCCTGCCCGTATTTGTTTTATGCTGGCACTATCATTATGTTTAAGTTAATGTTAATGCTAAAAG
>JAFPAS010000010.1 GCA_017424205.1 Prevotella sp.
TCGACAGAGTCAAGCAGTTCATATGTCAAGAACAGCTTGCGCAAAGCAGGAAACATGGATGCTGTATCATTTAGCTGCTTTAGGTATAGTTTTTCATTGCTTGCCTCATACTGCTTTTTAACGATATCAGAGAGGAGGACATAATATTCTAGTTCTCCGCTATTGCCTGACACAGAGATTACCTCACGTACTAAGGATTCCGCCTTTTCAAGGTCACTTCCTTTCTTGAGATAACTCTTTGCCTCTGATATTTGCTTTTTCTGTGCAAGAATTGCAATCGGCATTAACATTAATATTACAACAAGTATCTTTCTATACATAATTTGCATTGATACATAGATTTTCTGGCCGTGCCAAAATCAAAAACCCTCTCCCACCCCACATTACATACATATGGGGTGAGAGTGGATTTCAATATAAATTATTAGTATATTCCATCGAAGGTATGTCAATACGTATTGACATAACAATCAGAATATTCTTTCAATACTATTTTACATTCTCAATAACGTAGTTTACACGCTCAAGAGGATACTTCCAGTTAACCTGCATACAGTCAGGATCAGCTGTTCTTACTTCCTCAAGAATCTTCTTTGCCTCATTGAGGTCTGACATAGCCTGTGGCTTAACCTCTGGGTTGATGTTACCACGAGCATCAGTATTAGCATCAACTGCTGCTACAGCCTTGTTAAGATAGCATACGCCCAGATTAAGTTTTGCTGCGAGGAAGTCAGGTTTTGCTGCTACAGCCTTAGAATAAGCAGCAATTGCCTCATCATATTTCTGTTCACCCTGTGCTGTCTGTCCTACATAAGCATTAGCCATTGCATCGTGTGGATTTGCAGCAAGGCGTGCATCAAGAAGAGTCTTTGCAGATGCCTTATCGCCAGTTTCCTCATAAAGACCTACGAGCTTTCCAAAAATGTTCTCGTTCTCAGGGAACTGGTCATACATAGCGCGTACATTCTTTACATATGTAGCAGAGTCCATCACGGCAGTCTTAGCCTGCTCCTCATATGCGCCCAGTTTAACAATAATTACATCGTTAGCGATGCTATCGCGCTCACTTGAGTTGAGGGCTGCATCTGCATACTGGTCACACTTTGCGTAATCCTTGTTGAAGTAAGCAGCAAGAGCAGCATAGTATGCTATTTGGCCGAAGTTCTGCTCTCTTGAGAAGTCAGCCTCATTGAACAGAGCATCAGTACGTGTCTCTACAAAAGCGCCGAAATACTTTGTTGCAGATTCATAGTCCTTTGTATTATATGCATCAAGACCTGCCTGAACCATAGAGTTGCGGATAGTCATAAGACGGTTAACGTTCTTATTCTTATACTTGCCCTTCTCGTCAAAAGCATTACACTGCATAGCAGCCTGAAGAGCATTGTATGCAGCCGCATTCTTTGCATTAGTCATCTGAGTCTGCTGCTCAGCGTTCTTTGCAAGCTGTGCCTCAATAGCAGCCTTCTCTGTCTTAGAGTTTTCTGAGATTGCAAGGTCTACAAGCTTGTTGTAGGCAAAAGCATTGTCAGCCTTGTCGAATGATGCTCCATTTGCCTTGATAGCCTCAAGAACCTCTGTATACGATTTCATTTTTTTAATTGCCTTTGCTTCTGGTGAAGACTGGGCATTAACTGAGAGTGAAACCATCACTGCTGCAGCCATAATCATGAATTTCTTCATAACAGTTATTTATTAAGTTATTATATAAATGAATTATTATATCTTTAGTTTAGTTTGACACACAAGCCTGCATCAACAGTAACGATTATGCCATAGGCTCATCGTCAGCAAGTTCTATCATTGGTGTGAACGATGTATTATCAGCCATAGGCTGTTCTTCAACTTGCTGCTCCCCGTCGTTTGATGGATTAGTCTCTGTTGTCTTTGTAGCCCATTGCGCACGACTTTCTTGCTCTACACGAGCCTCTAGTTCTGCACCCATTACCTTGCATACGCTCGCAATGATATCATTCTTCTTCTCAAGATTTATGAGACGTACGCCTTGGGTATTTCTTCCCTGCAGACGACATTCCTTGACAGAAAGACGTATAGCAATGCCTGATTTATTAATAATCATCAAGTCGTGCTCGTCAGAGACATTTTTAATAGCCACCAAATTGCCAGTCTTCTCAGTAACGTTGAGTGTGAGCACACCTTTACCGCCACGCGACGTTATACGGTAGATGTTCTCTGTTTCACCCTCTGCATTGACAGTATCAATAGGTGTACGCTTGCCATAGCCCTTTTCTGAAACGACAAGAACAGATTCCTCTAATGGGTTATTAACAACAATCATGCCAACAGCTTCATCATTTTCATCTGCTAGACGTATACCTCTAACACCAATAGCGTCACGACCTATTGTACGCACATCATTTTCGTCAAAACGAACCGCACGGCCTTTACGTGAGGCAATAATAAGTTCATTTCTGCCATTTGTGAGACGAACGTCAACCAGACTATCGCCTTCCATCAGATTAATAGCTATCAGGCCATTAGAACGAGGACGTGAGTACTGCTTCAAACAAGTTTTCTTCACGATACCGCTCTTTGTACAGAACACAACATAGTGGTTGTTTACAAACTCCTCGTCGTTCAAGCCCCTCAGACGCAGCACTGACTGTATTTGATCATCAGGATCGATATTAAGCATATTCTGTATTGCACGTCCCTTAGAATCCTTATTGCCTTCAGGTATTTCATAGCACTTCAGCCAATAACACAGACCTTTCTTCGTGAAGAACAGCATAGTGTTATGCATTGTAGCAGGATAAATATCCTCAATGAAGTCCTGTTCACGAGTGCGTGTGCCCCTTGAACCGATACCGCCACGTCCCTGCTCATGGAACTCAGAGAGCGCAGTACGCTTAATGTATCCCATGTGAGAGATTGTGACAATCACAGGATCGTTCGGATAGAAGTCCTCTGGATTAAACTCTTCACTCGAGTATTTAATTTCTGTACGTCTTTCGTCGCCATACTTTTCCTTCACCTCGATGAGTTCATCCTTCATAACCTTCTTACACAGTTCTGGGTCATCAAGTATTGACTGCAGATACTCAATTGTCTTCATAAGTTCATCAAACTCATTATGCAACTGATCCATACGCAAGCCTGTGAGCTGTGACAAACGCATCTCTACAACATACTTAGCCTGCACCTCATCAAATGAGAAGCGATCCATGAGTTTCTGCACAGCTTCCGCTGGTGTTTTTGAGCCACGGATAATGTGTACAACCTCATCTATATTATCGCATGCAACAATAAGAGCCTCAAGCAGATGAGCACGTTCCTTCGCTTTTTTCAAATCGAACTTTGTGCGTCGTATAGTTACATCATGTCTGTGCTCTACGAAATATTTTACACAATCTTTTAGGTTAAGAAGTCTTGGTCTTCCCTTTACCAGTGCAATATTATTCACAGAGAACGAACTCTGAAGAGCTGTCATCTTAAACAACTTGTTAAGTATGACATTAGCATTGGCGTCACGCTTGCAATCTACGACAATACGCATGCCCTGACGTCCTGTCTCATCGTTCACATTAGAGATGCCATCGATGCGTCCCTCCTTAACTAGCTCTGCAATATTTTCAATCAACTGCGCTTTATTTACGCCGTAAGGGATCTCTGTTACAACAATCTTGTCATGCTGTTCGTCGCTCTCAATCTCAGCCTTTGCACGTATCACGATACGTCCGCGGCCAGTTTCATAGGCGTTTCTTACACCCTGTATACCATATATATATGCGCCCGTAGGGAAGTCAGGAGCCTTAATATGCTGCATCAGGCCATCGATATCAATTTCCGGATTATCTATATATGCACAACATCCATCAATAACTTCTCCAAGATTATGCGTAGGCATATTTGTCGCCATACCTACAGCAATACCGTTACCTCCGTTCACAAGAAGATTAGGAATCTTTGTTGGCATAACAGTTGGCTCTTGAAGAGAGTCATCGAAATTATTGGTCATATCAACAGTATCTTTCTCAAGATCATCCATGATATGTTCGCCCATCTTTGCAAGTCTACACTCTGTATAACGCATAGCTGCCGCAGAGTCTCCATCAACAGAGCCGAAGTTTCCCTGACCATCTACAAGCGTATATCTCATGTTCCAATCCTGCGCAAGACGCACTAGTGCACCATAGACAGAAGAGTCACCATGAGGATGATACTTACCTAACACTTCACCTACTACACGCGCACATTTCTTGTATGGCTGGGTGCTTGTGTTATTAATACCCATCATACCATAAAGAATACGGCGATGCACTGGTTTGAATCCATCACGAACATCAGGCAGAGCACGTGCTACAATAACAGACATTGAATAGTCGATATAGCTCGACTTCATCTCTTCCTCAATGTCTATCTGCAGAATTCTGTCGTTATCAATTGTCTTTGAAATATCCATTTAATACGTTTTTGGTTGTTTTTTTTCGATATAACGGCTTTTGCCATATTTTTTCAAGGTACAAATTTACTACTTTTTTTCGACATAAAAAGCCTTAAAGCGAAAAAAAACGCCATTTTAGACTATTTTAATAGAGAAACAGCAGATTACATGCACCAACTATTAGGGTTAGCACATTCTACTGCACAGAAAGACTTACAGCAGATCTTTCTGATGATTAAAAATAATAGCAAACAATTAAAAATTCAGTTTAACGTCTTTTCCAAACGGAGCTAAAGATAATTTTGCCATCTTGAAATGTTGCTTAGCGAACGGTATTCCTATTATCGTGACGAATAGAAGTACACCGAAAAAGATATGCATAAGACATGCCCACAACCCTCCAAAAATTATCCAGAGAACATTAAGTAATATTTGCAAGCATCCTCCAGATGATTCCTTCTCATAAACTTCAGACCCAAATGGCCACAAGCACAACAGACCTATCTTGAATGTCTGCAATGCTACAGGAATGCCAATAATAGTGCAGGCAAGAGCAAGACTGCCAGAAAAGTAGCCTATAGCTGCCTCAAGGCCACCAAAAAGCCACCATAAAAGATTTCCAAAAATTTTCATATTATCGTTACTTATATAATTTTTCAGTTCACAATGATTACATTTCTCACCTTTCTACATTATGCATACACACTTGCATAGGTGCCTGCACGTCACAACTTGTCTCCCTTATACTTAATGTTTCCTTCATTATACATCAAAGCCCATGTATTTGACAGGTCCGCACGTACAATATGCAGCATGAATTCAGCATTATTTTTTTGAGCGAGTTTTCTTTGAAAAATATAAAGTCA
>JAFPAS010000153.1 GCA_017424205.1 Prevotella sp.
GGGGCTGCGGAAATAGCGGGCATAGCACACCGCTACGGACTGAAGTCAACGCTGCACATCGACGCCATGCCCGAAGACATGCGGGATGATGATGCCGATGTGGCGGTCATTGCCACCGATGCCCGCTCGTATAATGCTGATGCAGCAGCAGAAATTACGGCAAACGCTGTATGCTCTGCGTACCACAGTGTCGGTTCTTTAGGAACAAAGAATGTTTTGTTTCGGAAGACTGACAGCGCGCTGCGCGGCAATGTGGAGGAGGAACTGGCGGCTATCATTGCACACAGTCCGTATGAACAAGCTGTGTACATGCCTGCCAACCCTTCTAAAGGACGAATTATACACAACGGCATATACTATATAAAGGAGAATGCGCAAATAGCGAGTGCTGGCAACGGGGAGAATGAGCATTGGGGCACACCAATAGCAGAAACCGACTTCCGTTTCGACCCGGAATTTCCTGCTCTGACAAGTGTCGTTAGCGAGCGTTTCCCTTCGCTTTACTGTCCTGATGCTGTCAGCGCTAACGATGTCTTCAGAGTGGTGTATAACTCATTTAATGCCAGCCGGGCGACTCTCTTGGCAGGAGCTGCCGACTTGTTTGCGGCCCTGCTGCAGTATGTCTATCCTTCAGCAGCGCCACATAGTGAGTCATTTAAGGGCATTGCGACTGATGCGCGCCAACTCATTGTGCGCGGGTCGACACTGAGCAAGAATATACCGCTCGGAATACCAACTGAGGCTATGCCTGACAATGTGTTCTACGAGAGAGAGATGCCAGAAGAATGGGCTGGCAGCATCATGCAGGCATGGACTGAAAGCAAACGCGGCATGATTCTCACCATAGGAGAAAAGGAAATAAGAAAGGGCAAGCATGCTGCTGTGTATCTGCGTACAGCCATGGCTAAGGTGTGCTGTGCGCTGATTGACAATTCGCTTCCTGACGAACTCATCGTAGAGGGCGGTGCAACGGCTTTTGCCATCATGCAACGCATGCCGTGGCGCAGCTTCAGCGTGACTGACGAGATTGCGCCAGGCGTTGTAAGAATCATGCCTGTAGAGAACAGCAGAATACACATAACGCTTAAACCTGGCAGCTATGAATGGGGAAAACTATGGTCGTAAGGAACTGATGGTGTACCTCGGCATCGCTGCTGTGACACTGATTGCTATAGCCTTCCTCACGCTCCGCATATTCGATAAGCGCGGGGGAATAGAAATAATGCAGAAGGAGAACATCGAAGCAAGAGACTCTACTATAATACATGGCATACGACAGCACTCTAAGCTGTACACTGCAGAGGCTACAGCAAAGAAGACCGTGACATACACATCAAACAACAAACTGTCGTTTAAGTTTGCTGGATTTGAAAAAGACATCAACCTGCCACTCGGCAAGACTACCGTGACTATTCCTGTTAGCGTGACATATAAGGCGTACATCGACCTGGAGCGTGTCACAATGCACAACATAGACATCATAGACAAAAAGAATATTGCCATCATACTGCCTGACCCTGTGCTCGTGGAAACTGCGGTGAATATTGACCACAGCAACGAAAAGATGGACAAAGAGATTTTCGGTAAGAAACTGACACACGAGAAATATCGCGAACTGGTGCGCGACGCAAAGAAACAGGCGTGGGACGAACTGCCGGAGGAAGACCAGAGGGCTATAATAGAAAGGGCGAAACTGTCGGCTACAGAACTGCTTATACCGCAACTAAAAGCACTCGGATTTGAGAATATCATCATCGACTACAGCAAGAACTTCTCGCTAAGAGACATGGTGAGAGAGAAGCTATAAGAACATAATTAAATTATTCTGAATACTCTGAATACTCTGAGTACTCAGAATACTCCGATTATTCCGATTATTCCGATTACTCTGAGTACTCCGATTACTCCGAATATTCCGACCACTCCGAATACTCCGACAACAAAAAAAACATCACAATACATTCTACAATAATGAAAAAAATAACACTGATTGCTTCAATGCTGATTTGCTTATGCTCAGCACAAGCAAACAATAATCTGTGGCCTGACGGCACAAAGATAGACAAATGGTTTGACAACACAGAGAAAGTGAAAGTCAACTCACTCGGAAAGAAATACGTGATCACCGACTACGGAGTGAAGAACGACTCTACTGTGCTGCAGACTGCAGAAATACAGAGCGTCATAGACCGCTGCGCTGAAGAGGGAGGCGGACTGGTGGTAGTGCCAGAGGGTACATTCCTCACTGGCTCGCTATTCTTCAAGCAGGGAACAAACCTGCTGGTGGAAGGAAGACTGAAAGGCTCAGATAGAATCAGAGATTTCCGTCTGCTACCATCACGCATGGAGGGACAGTCGATAAAATATTTCGCAGCACTGATTAACGCTGACGGACTCGACGGATTCACCATAACAGGACGCGGAGCAGTGGAGGCTTCAGCTGATAATGCACCAAGCACAACTGGATTCACAACACAGAAGAGCTGTATAGACGGTAACGGTGCACTATACTGGGAGGAATTTTGGATAAGAAGACAGTATAACCCGCAGTGTACTAACCTTGAGGCTATGCGTCCGCGTCTCGTATATCTCTCTAACTGCAAGAATGTAACTGTGCAGGACATCAACCTCATAAACTCTCCGTTCTGGACTAATCATCTGTATAAGTGCGAGCGAGTGAGATATCTCGATTGTTTCATCTATGCTCCTACAAAGGGCATAAAAGTGCCTGGAGACAAGAGGGAGAGAGGAGGACCGTCAACTGACGCTATAGATATCGATGTAAGCCACGATATTCTCATCGACAACTGCTTCATGCAGGTGAACGACGATGCTGTCGTAATAAAAGGCGGAAAAGGCACATGGGCTGACAAACAGCCTGAGAATGGACCTGTATACAACGTTATAGTGCAGAACTGCAACTATGGTGTTGTTCACGGCTGTCTGACCGTCGGTTCGGAATCGGTGCACGACTGGAACATCGTGCTGCGTAATATTTCGTTCAAGAATGCCAACCGTGTGCTGTGGCTGAAGATGCGCCCAGACACTCCGCAGCACTATGAGAAAATCAGAGTAGAGAATGTCAGCGGAACATGTAACTCGTTCCTTGTGATACGTCCGTGGACTCAGTTCTACAACAAAGCGGACCGTGCTGATATGCCGCTGTCTGAGTGTAACGATATTACAATCACCGGCATTGATGTCGTATCAAAGAATTTCTTCGATGTAGGTGCATCTGACAAATACAAACTCAGAAACTTCTCTTTCATCGACTGCAAGGTGAAAGACCAGAAGAAAGCTTTCAAGAGCACACTCATTGAAAACACTGTAACGAAAAACCTCGTGATAGAGTAAAATCATTAGTGATTTTTTAATCTAGAGAATCTAGAATATCTAGAGAATCTAGAACATCTAGAGAATCTAAAAACTTCCCTCCGATATAAGCAATCATGACCCGTTACATTCTTTGCATAGCCATCATCCTGTCATCACTCACGGCTGCTGCCGCTGATAGAAAATACAACTACCAGCCTGACGGCAGGGAACTGGTATGCAAAAACGGGGAGAATAGATACACTCGTGCTCTGTATGGCTCGCACTCCGAATTTCGTCTGGAAACATCTGACCGTCCGCTCTTCGCTACATTCAAGCGTAACGAATGCCGTAATCTGCGGCTGTTTCTGACACTCGGTGAAAAGGAAATACCGATGGATTCGGCGTTTTTCGACTGTGAGGCACGTTATATGGGTGGACGCAGGACATACTCGCTGACTCACGGCGAGATGCGCATTGAGGTGTATGCCATGGCGTCATTTACAGAAGAGGATGCAGTATTCAGATTTATATCATACAACCTGCCAGAAGGCGCTACGCTGCACGCAGTGCTATGCAATGCACGCAGTTCGAAATTCCAGCGCAACGGCGACCTCGGCGTAGACGACCTGACTAAGTTTGACGCTGCACAGGAGGCGCCAATAAGCATAACAGAATGGTGTGCAGCAGGCACGTCATATCTCCTGCTCAATGACAATAGCAGCGTAATAGCATGGAGCGAGAAGGACGGCGAGGCATTTTCTGCAGCTAAGAAACGATTCGACAGCGAGGAGCAGCACAGGCAGCAGATTATGTCGCAGGTGGAGATTAATACGCCCGACCCGCTCTTCAATACGCTCGGCTCGCTGCTGATGGCAGCCGCTGACGGACTATGGGACGGAACATCATGGCAACATGGATGCATCGGA
>JAFPAS010000011.1 GCA_017424205.1 Prevotella sp.
AGACAAACGCAGCAGAAAACAATTCTGCGAACGAATACTATGACTACGCAACACAGAAGACAATCATACCAATGTTCTGCGGCAGTGATAAGAAGGTAACTAGGTCAGCAAAGAATGTTGGCAGTTTCTTGTTCCCTAAGTACAAGAACGTTTCTGACGACGCCAAGGAGAAATAAATAAGTCAGGAGAGTGTTGCGAGGATTCTCGCAACACTCTCTAACGCATTCATAATTATTTTTATGCTGTTCATTATTACCAACGAGGCAGACATACACCCCAATCCGGTTATAGATATCCTGCTTGAGAGGGGCATACCGTTCTTTCGGTTTAATACTGACAAACTGCTTACAGACTACGATATAACTTATAATCTGTCAAACGAGAAATGTGGTTTTAAGATAAAATACAAACGTACAGATTTAAGTATAACGGACAGCCAGATCAGTTGCGTGTGGGAACGACGTCCCATGGAACCATTAGCAACATATGACCTTATAGAGGATAAATATGTAAAGAATGCAATACTCGAAGAGGCGGACGGCTTTGTGCGCTTCCTCAGGTATGCTCTGACACACGACAGGGATATACTATGGATTGGTCATCCTATTAACGAGCGTCTCGGAGGTAGCAAGATACTGCAGAAACTTGTTGCACGCGATGTTGGGCTGTCTATACCAGACACATTGTTTTCTAATGACTTCGCTTCTTTAGAAAGATTCAGGAACAAGACATTAGCGGTTAAGCCTATCAGTTCGTTTGATATTCCTGCTGACGGAGGGTCGATAGTATTTTATGTTCAGAAGGTAGATTGTAATAAGATTATCGAGCTTGGCGAAGGCGCATTTAGAAACACAATAAACTTTATCGAGCAGTATACCGAAAAAGAGCATGAGTTACGCATCACCGTTATCGATGGAGAGTTCTTTACAGCAAGAATTGAAAGTCAGAAACTCACGGACGACAAAGGGGCAGTTGATTGGAGACAAGGTTACGACCATGATATACAGTTCATACCGACGGATACTCCGGAGGAACTAAAACGTCCTTGTCTCGAATTCTTAAAATACTTTGATTTGCGATTCGGCTGTTTCGACTTTATCAGGACACCAAATGGCGAGTATATATTTTTAGAGTGCAATACTAATGGACAGTGGCTTTGGCTTGAAGATGCAGGTTTGGCTATATCGCCAGCGTTGGCTGAGGTTTTTATTAAGCAAATCAGCCGTAAGACGGGTGCAGATGTATCTGCTTCGGCAGGTAACACTCAGATATAATGAACTGACGCTCTCTATAGCACCTGACCCCAAGATTATAGGCAGTTATTTCTCGGAGGAAGTGTGTCGCAAGAGTTTCTCTGGCAATACTACGGCAGAGGCTACGGAGTTAGATTATTTCTTTCTTCTCAAATCGGGCGAAGAAGTTGTCGGATTTTTTAGAGCGATAGACTTGTTTTTCGATTCGGAGATAGAATTACACGGCAGTTACGGATATAAAGACCAGTCGCACATGAGAAGCTACTTTGTTTTATCAAGGATGTTTGTTGCTACGATTTTCGGAATGTTCCCTGACCGTCAGGTTACTACTGTCGTTAATAAGAAAAACAAACGTGCTGTACATTACGTAGAATGGCTTGGATTTATCGAGGTGGCTGCAAATAGAGACTCTGCAGATATGGTAAATTTTATACTGGATGAGCAACAGTATAGGAAAGAATAGAATGCTTAGGTATTGAAGCATCATTATTAAAGTGATATTCGTAAATATCTAACATAACTAATAATTATAACTATAAAAACTTAGTATTATGAGTCAAGTGGCAATTTTTAATGGATGGAAAGTTGTTATTAATAACGACAAGAGCATTTCTGTTTTCAACAATGGTGTATTGTGCGATAATTCGGCGGCAGCTTTGAGAGAAATTTCCAATGAGATGGGGTTCGAATATAAAGATAGCTGGAACACCAGACAACATGGTAAAAATGTGGTAGATGAAATTAATAAGAGAAAGAAAAAAGGCGGTTGCTTAAAGAAACTTATAAAATTATTGATATTTTTAGCCGTAATTGGAGGTGTAATCGGACTTATAATGATGGCAAGTCAATAACCCATTGGAGTATTCTGACCTGATTGTTAAGAAAACTATAGGTATTGAGTCCACCTTTTAATAGACCTTTAAGGTGTACTCAATAAATAACTACAAACAAAGAACGCTATGAAAAAACATGGTTTATCATTTTCGCTGAAACGCGCTGTTGGCATTAGCGGATTAAAGACGAAGGTGGCCAGTAAAACCGGCATTCCTACTACGAGAGGAGGAATGGAGCGCAAGATTGGCGGAGCAATACTCAGCGCATTTGGTCTGAAGAAATCAAAGAAATAGAGAAATGGGAACTCTTTCCGCCCTAAGCGGAGGCAGTTTGCCTGCTACTGTATAAAACTGTAGAAGGCAAAAGATTTGCTGGGCGTTCGTTATCTTACCTGCTAATGACATAACAAGAGCATGTTTGAGAATTGCAGATGACGGAATTTGCGAGCAATTGTTGCTGATAAGGCGAGGATTCGTCCAGGATTATGAAATTATGGAAGTTCAGTTTGCTGGCTCTGAACACTTTGAAGACTCAGAGAGGTATTCGTCGTGGGAGACAGCCGTCTGTATAGGACGGCTGTCTCTCAAGGGCGTTAATATAGAGACTCTGCTGCTGTCTGTAAGTTTTCTGCGAGCAGGAGAGATGGTTCGTGCATCATCTGAAGGTTAGTCCAGTTAACCTTGTGGACTTGTTAGCAGAATCGGTAAAGACGGCAATAGAAACAATAGCACAAAAATATAATGAGCAAGATAGAAAGATTAAGAATTGAACTTAATCGCGTATTTGATGATAATCTGCATACCAAGCAGTGGCATAATTGTGTTGACTACATTATTATAGGTCTGATAATAATATCTACGATAGAGGTGTTCCTCTCGACTTATGACAGCATCTCCATGCGCTATGGTAATTGGTTACAAGTAATTGACTATGCTACGACAATCCTTTTTACGGTTGAGGTGTCGCTACGCATCTGGTGTGCTGACTTGCTGGATGTAAAGTACAAGGGATTCTGGGGACGTATTAGATATTGCTTCTCGTTTTATGGACTTATTGATATCTTGTCGACCTTCCCGTTCTATATAAATTTCTTCTATAATGTGCCTTATGTGGCATTGAAGGCTCTGCGAATCGCCCGCTTGCTACGCATCTTCAGGTATATTGAGGCTTTCAGTATTCTTTCAAGAGCAATACGAGCAAAGAAACAGGAGATGGTGGTATCGCTACAGTTCCTTACTATCGTCACGCTGATACTGTCTTTTGTTCTCTTTTTTGTGGAGCATGATGCTCAGCCAGATGTATATGATAACGGATGGATTTCAGTGGTATGGGCATTTGCCCAGTATATCGGTGACCCTGGTGGTTTTGCTGATACACCGCCTATAACATTCGTCGGACGTATCATTGCATGCATCATCGGCATTCTTGGCATTGCTATCTTCGCAGTGCCAGCTGGTTTGATTGGTTCTGCATTTACTGAGGTGATGGAGAAAGACTCCCAAGAAGAAGAATTGAAAGAGAACAGCAATAAAATCAATGAATTCATGCTTGTAAAAAGCATAAAGCGTTGTGGAGTTTTCTGGGCTGCAAAGAATATTAGTTCTGGCGATTTACAGCTTGAGTTAGGCTTGTCAGAGCATGAGATTATCAAGGCCGTACATAATTCTGATAATCTTCGTGTAAAAAATTTGGCAGCAGCCATTAGTGCTGGGCCCAAAACAGATATGATTGTTGTCAATCAGTTTCATGTCAATAACGGTTATGGCTGTAATATTGATAGAAATTCTTCGGTTACGATTGTCAATCCTCTCGGAAGAGGCGATAATGGCTTGAGCTATTTTGATTGGCATATTGCTCAGATAGGCGGATTTAATTATGTCGCTAACGAACTCTTTTCGAGAACCCATTCAAATCCAGATAAGCGTTGCAATTTCTACACCGTATCTGAAGAGACAGAGAATCATCCTCAGTTCCAGCTGTTTATTGATGATATTACTCGCGATAAGGGTAAGACAGACTGGATTATAGTCTTAGCTGGTGAACAGGTGGTAAAGAATTCTCCATACGACTTCCATTTTGAATTGGGCGGAGAAAAAGGCGAGACATCCTTTGACTTTGAGGGCTGCATA
>JAFPAS010000154.1 GCA_017424205.1 Prevotella sp.
GGTCTGTAATGATATAGTGGCTGTTAGGACCAAGGATTGCCTCGTTTGGAGTTTCGCTCATACCAAGGATTGGGTCTGTTGTCTCATTACCATCGATGTTCATATAACGAAGGATGAAACCACCGCCAAAACGGATTGAGGCTCCATTTGCATAAGCGATTGTAGCCCAGTTATTCTTGCTTGCAGTACGCAGAATAATCTTGTTATATCCGAAGTCTACAATGTTAGACAATGTATACTGTCCGCCAGCCTCAAGATCGAAGATAAGACTCTCTGTTGTAGGAGTCTGGAGAAGAGTCTGGATGTCAGCAGTCTGTGACCACTCATAGATGTCTGTTCCTGCTGGTATAATAGCTGTAGCAGGCATAAATGTTGTGAAAGCATACTCTGTTGCAGTCTCTGCGTCAGAGTTGTTTGCCATTGCATTTCCGAGAGTCTTGATAGAGAACACGTAGTTCATATCTTCCTCTCTTGGTACTGTTACTGAGCATCCGTCAACGATGCTGTCAGTTACGATAGGAGTCTCTGGTGTGTCTGCATTCCAGAACGACACAGCGAAACCTCCTGCACCATGTACAACTGGCCATGTAATTGTCTGGCTTTTTCCGTCAGCACTTGAAGTGACAGTGATGTCTTCTGCACTTGGCGATTCCATAGTGGTGTTTGTTACTGAAGGGATGAATTCCTCTTCATCAAAACCATCTATAGCACAAGAAACAAGACTTGTTGCTGACATGCATAGCAACATTCCTGTCAGCAGTTTCATTTTTTTTCTCATAAGCTAAGTTTAGTTTGTAATTATTATTTATATTTAGGTTTTTTCTTTATATTCTCTGCTATAATATTCCACCGATTATTTTAGTAAAGGGCGGTATTCTATATTGTATGCTGTTAGTTGAATACTTCCTTAAGGTATGCTACGTTGTCGCCGAAGTTTCCTCTTACGTTACGCACATCCTTTGCATTGCGAGAACGCTCAACTACAAGCCAGCCTTTATACCTTATTTTATTTAAAGTCTTTTTTACTGCTGGCATGTCTATATCTGTGTCGTGTCTGAGAGTGACTCTGTCTGTATTAGAAACATGTATCTGACAGATTCTCTTTGCTCCAAGTGTCTTCAGCTCATGACATATAAGTTCTGTGGATGTCTTTGCCTCTGGAGCGTCACCTGCCTTAAAGCGGTCACACGCATCCTGGAAGTTATAGTATATCTTTATGCCTGCAGAGTTAATATCCTTCAGCATCTTTATAGAGAACTTAGCTGGCATGGCTGTGCGTATACCAACTACAACACCTCTTTTTAATGCCATCTCTCCAACCATGTGAAGTCTTGCACACAATGTATCATAGACCTCACCTTCTCCTGACTGCCACTCACGGCCAGATCCGCCAAGAGGAAGGAATGCCACCTTCGCTCCGAACTTATCCATCGTATCAAAACATTCGTTGAACAGAGCACGATAGTTTGCTATTGATTCTGATTTTGTGTGCGGATAGCAATCCTTTGTGCCGTCAGCCTTTGTGTACTCATTAAATCGACGATCTATAAGTGTCTGCGCAAAGAAGCCAGACATCGCAATCGATGACACCTTTATATTGAGCGAGTCCATCGCACGCTGAAACTTTGATGTCTCCACCTCATTGTCACGGAACTTATTGTCGAAGAGTATTCTTCTGCCCAATCCGCCCATATCCATCTCCACTCCGTCAGCATTAATCTGCTTTGCTAAAGTGAAGGCTCCCATCTTCTGACGCTTCAGCATCATCCAGTCGCAGCAGCTTACGCCAGCAATCTGGGCATTAGCATCAACAGAGAACAGGAGTACGGCTATATATATGATAATATTTCGCATAGATACATTATAATATTTACGAACAAACTTTTGTGCTACCTGTCATACCGCGTTATGTATATACACATATAACATTTAGCACAAAAGTATTATTGCTCTACTTTATCAATATTACTTCTTGAAATATTCCAAATCGTTGATATACAACTCAATGTTCATATAGCCACTTGCAGTGAGCACAGTAGCATCTGACTTGTCGTTAGGATTCAAACCATTAGCCTTCTCCCATTCGTCAGACATGCCATCACCGTCAGTATCCACGCGAGGTGTACCCTGATACTGTGGCATTCCACCCATCTGCTGTGGGTTAGTCAGAATACCAAGCTTGTATGAGTCGGCTGGCAGACGACGCTTAGAATATGGAGAAGTATAAGGCTGTGCATCCTCTGAATAACCTGGGATACCTGTTCTAACATCGTTCACAACCTTTGCGTCAATAGCATCACGACAAGGGATTGTAGCACCTACGTTATCAAGAACATGATTGTAAGCCTCTACAGCTGACATAATATTCTCTGGCTGGCTATACTCGAGAGGAGAGTCAACCTTCAAGTTCTTAACTGCATCTGCAGCCGACATACCGCCAGGCTGAACGCCACCAGCCCAGTTGTCAGCAGTAACATCAGCGAAATACTCAACATGGTTACCAGCTACATAAGCCTTACCCCACAGATTTCTGCTTTCCTTTGAACGGCCTGATTCAGGTTTGAGCACACGGTAGCAAATACTTGGAGCCTTTCCGTCCTTGCCGCTTCCAACTTCTGATGTATAATACTCATACATCTTGCCTTTCTTCATGGCTTTCTTATATGCCTTCAGTGTCTTGTCTACATTGTTTGCTACGTTGAATCCAGAGATTGGACCAGGCTTCAGATAGTTGTTGATGATGTTATATCTTGAAGAATGATCACCGCCATCCACAGTACGGTTCCACCAGTTGAAAATCACGTTATTGACGAGGTTGAAGTCGCCATTCATCGCGATGGATGGATTGCGTGAAATATTATTTGCGAAAAGGTTACGAGTGAAGAGTGTATTATGTCCACCGATAGATGCACCAAAACCATGATTGTACAAATCAAGTCCCTGCGCAAACATACAATCCTGAATAGTTATATTCACTGTAGGAAGCTTATGCTGTTTTCCTTCATGGCGTGCGTAAACATGACGATACATAGACATAACCTCGTCAAGTCCCCATGCAGCAGAACAGTGGTCATAAATTATATTACCAATACCATTGCCACCACAAGCATCATCACGATGGCCTACATCCATTGCGCCGCGACGGAAACGCATGAAACGTATTATTACGTCATGAGTATCCACAAGCATTGTCTCGCCAGAGATAGCCACACCGTCACCAGGTGCTGTCTGACCAGCAATTGTGATATATGGAGCCATAATTTTAATTGGACGCTTCAACTTAATCTCACCAGACACGTTGAAGACAACAACACGCGGACCACCTGCCTCACATGCTTCACGCAGAGTGCCAGGACCTTCATCAGCGAGAGATGTAACAACATATACTGTACTCTTAACTGGAGCACCGAGATAGTTCACACCACGTCCGCCGAAAGAATACTTACCGCCACCTTCTGCGCCAGGGAACGCAGGAATAGCAGCCTGCTTCAAGTCAGACGGTTTTGAGCTCTGTGGCACGAAAGGCTTTCCTTTCAACATGCCATCAATTACTTCAGGCAAAGCTTTCTGCCATGCAGCATTGTCTTTAGCAGCCCACTCTGCGCTTTCACGGTCACTGCGTGCTACGACAGAATCTGGAATAGTAGGATATTGCGCTGTTGCTGTAGATGAAATTGCAACAAAAGAAACAGCTGCAATAATTTTCTTCATTTTCATAGATTTTCAGTTAACTGTTTTTACATATACGCATGCAAATTTAATGCTTTTTACCGAATTACGCAAAACAATTAACAAAAAAGTGATTAGATGTTTTATAATTATTACAAGTTTACAACAAAAAGAGCTTATTTCATACATCAGCGCAGCAAAATAGAGCATTGCACATTAAATAACGTGCGCATACGAAAGCAACTTAAAACCCATAACGAATGATTACAAAATTTTAGCATGGGTATAACAATTTTTTACATGAGCACTACACGTATTTGCAAGAAAAAGCGTAAATTTGCATTCCGAACACCAACTGCATCATGAAGAAAACTGAGACTGAACTTACAGAAACCAAAATAACGCGCCTATTCAAGCGGGCATGCGCTGAACACCTCCTGCTTGAAGATGGCGACCGAGTGCTTGTAGCTGTATCTGGCGGCAAGGACTCGCTTGAACTTGTACGTCTCTTTTCCCGACAGATGCGTATTCATAAGCCGCGCATTGAGGCAGAAGCAGCACATGTCATCATGGACAACATCCCATACGAGACAGAACGCGAATATCTGGAAAGCTTCTGCAATGACAGCGGAATAAAACTAAACATCATCCATTCATCTTTCGACGACAGCAGCGCAGACACAACAAATGCCCAACAACGCAAGCGAAAGACAAAATGTTTCTTGTGTTCATGGTACAGACGCAAGGCTCTATTTGAGTATGCTACCAGCAATGGGTTCAACAAAATAGCTCTCGGTCATCACCAGGATGACTTCCTGGTGACATTTCTCATGAATCTAACATTCGAGGGAAATGCTCAGACCATGCGCCCAAGCATGAAAATGAGGCACTACCCTATTACCGTCATACGTCCTTTATGCCTCGTGCCAGAGCATCTGATATCATCACTTGCCCATCTGCTAAAATTCGAAAAACAAAAAACGCCCTGTCCCTACGAGGAAAAATCAATGCGCGACGATATGACGCAGATATTCCGCCAAATAGAAACTCTAAACCCAGAGGCTCGATATAGCATGTGGAATGCAATCTGCAACAACACAACCAATAGCGACATAGCGCAAGAATCTCCATAACCACCAGTATAACACAGTATCAACACGGAGCACAAGACTGCAGAAGACAGTCCCGCAACAAAAAAATCATAACAAGACATTGCAAACTATAACTACCGATATCAAACAAACACACATGACCATAACACTAATAACCTGCACTTATAATGCAGAAAGCGTCTTACAAAAAACGCTCAACAGCATAATTAAGCAAGAC
>JAFPAS010000155.1 GCA_017424205.1 Prevotella sp.
CGTGAACGTAACACCGACGGTATGCCATCTGAAAAATGGGCATATTTCTGCGAAGCCACACCTGGCGCCCAGAATAGTTCGGCAGTAGCATCAGATATTCTTGGCGAACCCGTATTTAGCGAAGAAGGCAGAGTGAGCGAGACGAAGCAGAACATCAAGCTTACCCTGAGCTTGCCTTCTGGAAGCCCGCTTGGCACACACATACGCTACACACTTGACGGTACAGAACCTACAGCCGCAAGTGCGCTCTATAGTACACCTATCACAGTAAACTCTTCGATGGTTGTGCGGGCGAAGCTATTTTGCAAGGGTTGGCTTTCTCCGCGTTCTACTGTCCATTCTTATCTCTCGCTCGGACGTAAACAGACGTTACCCGTTGTTTCTATTGTTGTTGACCCTGCATATCTCTATGATAGTAAAATCGGCATTTATGTAGATGGTACATACAGCAAGGATGTAAAAAACTATGAATACGATTGGCGACGTCCCATCAACCTCGAACTGTTTGAAACAGACGGTACGACATGTTCTATTAATCAGTTGTGCGAAACACGTATACATGGCGGAGCATCACGCGGTTCTGTAAAAAAGTCAATGGCATTTTATGCCAACAAACGATTCGGAGAGAAACGCTTCAAATATGAATTCTTCCCTGACCAGCGTCCTGGACAGACAAACTACAAATCATTTCTGATGCGTAATGCAGGAAACGATTTCGACTATCTCTTTATGCGTGATGCTGTAATCCAGAGTGTCATGGCGAAACATGTTGATATGGACTGGCAGGCTTATCGTCCCGCTATTGTCTTCATAAATGGTGAATATCACGGCATGCTGAATTTTCGTGACCGCTCTAACGACGATTACGTCTTCACTAACTATGACGAACTGGAAGACATTGATATGATAGAAAACTCATGGGAGCTTAAAAACGGAACATGGGACCATTTCAACGCCTTCAAAGCATTCTATCAGGAGCATGGACATACATGGGACGAATATTCCAAATGGCTTGATCTGTATGAGTTCATAAATATCTATGCTATGAACCTTTTCTATAACAATCAGGATTTTCCAGGTAATAATCTCGTGTGGTGGAGACCGCGTACAGCTGACGGAAAATGGAGAATTATTGCTAAAGATACAGACTTCGGCTTAGGACTCTATGGCTCGCCTGCATCATACAACACCATGGAGTGGATATACAACCCGAACTATGATGCTGACAAAAGCTGGGCTAACGGCTACGACCACACACGCCTCTTCCGCCGACTGATGGATAACTCCGACTTCCAGCGCGAATTTATCGACCGATGCGCCATATACATGGCAGACTTCATGAACGAGAGAGGAACACGTGAGGTTTGGGACCCTATGTACGAGGCAATAAAAACCGAATATCCTCACCACAGAAAACTTATCAACGAATGGTGGCCTAACTATAACGACGAGCTCGCTGCCGCACGTAGCTGGATAGCAGAACGTCCGCAGCACTTCTATAACCAGCTGGCGCAGAAATACTCACTCGGCACACCGTTGCCACTATCTGTCAATATGTCTCTCGCAGAGACAGAGATAGCTGGACACACTTTCATTGTCAACGGAGTGGCATTATCTAAAGGGAGAATGGCTGGCAAATTCTTCAAAAACAGAAGCCTGACAATTGAGGCACAGACCTCAGACACAGCACAGACCTCTGTAGTCGGCTGGCGAACAACTTTGATACGCACCGACGGAACACAGGACGTCACCGAATGCCGCACACCAATTCTTAAGACCGTCATGCCTGACTGCCAGGCATTCCTGATCACCGCAATACTGGGTGAACCGACAGGGGTAACTGAACATCCGCATGCCGACAGCTGCAATAATACATCCCAATTGTTCGATATTAGTGGACGAGCAACTGAGGGAGCACTTAATGCAGGAGTATATATACTCCGTAATAGCGACGGCACAACAAGAAAAGTCCTCTTCCGATAGAAATTAGTGCGCACACTTAATAACGCATACGAAGAATAAATATGATGCGAATTTAAAATAACGGCTGGAGCAATGTGTTAATTGCACCAGCCGTTATTTTGGCTATCAATGTATTTTATAATCCATCCTTAATATTTGAACGATGAGCCACCGACGAATTCTCGCATGATGGATGTTGGTGGTATGTCTTTGTGTGATATCGGTGTGAAATAGTGTATGAACTTCAGCAGGCGGTGGGCTTCGGCATATTCTGGACAGTTTTTTGGCACAGTAGCCAGAATCGGTTCGGCATGGCTGCGCAAGACTGCGAACTCGATGTTGAGTGCACTGTTGAACATGGCGTCGGCATTCTCCTGATAGGGCAGAATCCATCGTTCTTCGCTCTGGCAGACGTTTTTCCACTGGCGTATTGTCTCTTGTGCTGTGAACGCCTGTTTGTTGTAGTCGCGGATGATGCGTCGCAGCAGACGGTTGTCGCGAGTGGGCACCCAGTTATGGCTGTCTAATGATACGGAGGTTAGAACAGATGTGTATATTCTGTATTTCTGCGTGTCGGGTATGCTGTCTGTCAGCAGCGGATTGAGTGCGTGTATGCCTTCGATGATCAGCACCTTATTGTCAGAGAGGCTGAGACGTTTCCCGTTATATTCGCGCATTCCGGTTGTGAAATTATATTCCGGGACGCTTACTTCTTCGCCTTGCAGTAGGCGTGAGAGGTCCTTGCGCAGGAGCGCATGGTCGACGGTGTCAAAATTGTCGAAGTCGTACTGGCCGTCAGGCAGGAGTGGTGTGTCGACACGGTTTACGAAGTAGTCGTCGGTAGAGAATGATATTGGGCAGATGCCGCATGCAAGGAGTTGCACAGAGAGTCGTTTCGTGAATGTTGTCTTGCCAGAGCTTGACGGACCGGTTATCAGTACAATGCGCAGGCCGTTGTTCTGATGGCGGCGATATATCTCTTCAGCAATCTGGACAATCTTTTTCTCCTGCAGGGCTTCAGACACCTGTATGAGTTCTGTTGCTCTGCCCTGTTCGCATGCTTTATTTACATCGCCAGCATTTGATAGTCGCATGATGACATTCCATCTTACTTGTTCCTTGTATGCCTGGAATGTCATTGGCTGGGCGATTTTTTCTGCGAGAATCGACGGGTTGTCTCTGTCGGGCACGCGGAGCAGCATGCCGTCGCCGTATGGTTCTAATGAGAACAGGTGTATATAGCCTGTTGACGGCAGTAGCGCTCCATAGTAATAGTCGATGGTCTCGTCAAGAGTATAATAGTCGGTGTATGGCTTGCCTAAGGTCTCGAGCAGTTTCACTTTGTCAGCCATGCCGTGTGAGCGGAATAGGGCGATGGCATCTTCTGTGGGCACCTCATGGCGTCGGAATGGCAGATCTTGTGAAATAATCTCCTTCATGCGCAGACGTACTTGCTCAATCTCTAAGGCTGTGAGCCCGCGGGTGCGTCCGTCAATGGCAGGTTTGACGAAGTTGCAATAGAATCCGCGTGATATCGGATGCTCTATATACAGGCGTGAATGGGGGTATATATCCTGTACGGCTTTGCAGAGCACAAAGCATAGCGAGCGTATGTAGACACGCATTCCGCTTGGCGACTGTATGCTGACATATTCGATGTCGCGATTTTGAAAGAGTCGGAATTTCAAACCTTGCGACACATTGTTTACTTTTGCAGAGATTGGCGGATACTTCATTGAGACGCCAAAGTCATTGTAAATCTCAAGAAGCGAGCTGCCTTCTGCTATGTTTCGTGTCTGGTTATTGTTCTTGCAGCGTATTTGTAGCATTTTATTTCATTTAGTTGACGAGTAGATAGGTTTAGTTGACGAGTAGACAAGAAGTTCCTTGAGTGTAACGAAAAAACGAGTTGATTGTTTAGTTGACGAGGACTTTAACCGTTAACCATCAACGATAACCCTTAACCTTATTTCTTTATGTCTCGCTCTTTAATATATCCGTGTCGGTAGGCGTAGAGTAGTTTCTGCAGCTCATCTATTCGTTGGCGGAGTGCTTCGCCTTTGTCGGTATCTGCTACAAGCATGCGGCGGTTAGACATCTCGATAATCTGTGTGGTAGACTTGATGTCGCTTCCTGTCAGTACGGCATGTTCTGCAGAGGTGAATGGCTCATGCTGCACGAGTTGGAATCCGCGGCTATGGTATACGAGTGTATATCCCGCAATGCCCGTCTCGCTATGGTAAGCCTCAGAGAATCCGCCGTCTATGACCATGAGTTTTCCGTTTGCCTTGATAGGATTTTCACCGCTTGTGACATGTACTGGTACGTGTCCGTTGATTATGTGGCGGTTAGGGCCGGTCAGCCCGAAGGCATCCATGATGCCATCGATAACGTTCTCATTGTCACGCAGTTTGAAATAGTTGCCTTTCTCTTCTTTGTGTGTTTTCTTATCAGCAATGAAATATCTCTCGAAAGTAGTCATCTTTGACTTGTCGAAGAGCGGTGAGTCTGGTCCGCACCATAGATAGAGGAAATAGTCTTTAGCATACTGGCGCATGTTTTCATCGGTGTCTTGCTGGAACGCAGAGCGCACGAGCATACCGATATTGTGCATCAAGTCTTTACCGGAATAGAATTGTCCTGGTATCATCTCTACTTTCTTCAGTGTACCATCTTCGTTGAGTGGCACAGAGGCATGGAATAGCAAGTTGCCGTTGTATATTGCATACATGCATCCGTGGGAAAGAATGGCGCGTATGTGCTTCTGAAGTTTCTCAGATACTTGGAACGAATGGTGGAGGCGCGACATGAGCATACGCTCTTCTTCTGTTAGTGTAATTCCTGTAGGGAATTGAGAGTTGTGCATCTCGTATTCCGTTCCGTCGACAATGCATGTATTACGCTCAAGGTTGACTGTAGAGATGATGTTACGGTCTTGCATGTGCCAGTTTGGATATTTTGCGAACAGTGCGCCTTCAATCTTAAACTGTATGATAGAGATGGCCTTATGCATCATTGTCACAAGACGTCGTTGCTTATCGTCAATTTCGTCGTTCTCGTTGAGGATGATAGGCTCGAATCCGCGGCATTCATCATCGTTATAGTGCTCCATAGCGAATGTGGCAAGAGGTACGAGATTAATTCCGTAGCCCTCCTCCAGTGTTGTCAGATTGGCATATCTGAGGCATATTCGTATGACATGGCATATGCATGCATCGTTACCAGCGCTTGCGCCCATCCAGAGTATGTCATGGTTGCCCCATTGGATGTCCCATGAATGGTAGTTCTTTAGCGTGTCCATGATGATATGTGCTCCTGGTCCGCGGTCGTAGATATCGCCAAGAATATGGAGCTGGTCGATTGACAGGCGCTGTATGACGTTGCATATCGCAATAATGAAGTCGTCGGCACGCTGTGTTGATATAATGGTGTCGATAATGCCGTTTACGTAGTCAGCTTTGTCAAGGTCGTCTGTTCGTTCGTGCAGGAGTTCTTGTATGATATACGAATACTCTTCTGGGAGTGATTTCTGCACTTTAGAACGTGTATATTTAGAACATACTTCGCGCAGCACAGCCACCAGTTGGTGGAGTGTGATATGATACCAGTCGCGCATGTTGTTCTCTTTCGACTTTACAATCTCGAGCTTCTGTTCGGGATAGTAGATAAGCGTGCATAGCTCGCGTGTCTCAGATTCGCGGATGGTGTTGCCGAATATCTCGTTAACTTTACGCTTGATGTTTCCAGAAGCGTTTTTCAGTATGTGCTGGAATGCCTGGTGCTCACCGTGTATGTCTGCAAGAAAATGCTCGGTGCTTTTTGGCAGATTGAGTATAGCCGAGAGATTTATTATCTCTGTGGCTGCCGAGGCTACGGTAGGGAATGTGTTTGACAGCAGTTGCAGATAACGCATGTCTTTCTCTATGTTAGATGCTATCATTATGGTGTTGTTATTAGATTATTTATTTTTGTTCTGATTTTGTGGGTTTCTGAATCGTTAAGAGGTGTGATTGGCATGAAGCCAATGGTCAGTCTGAAATACTCAGAGAGAATATGGATAATCCGCGCAGAAAATTTCGTTAATTTCATATCGTCAAGAATCTTAGCCAGAATATTCTCGTCAATGTCAGCATATCTCAGAATAACGAAGATATCAGCAAGGATTCTTATAGGAGCATCCCATTCTGGATGTGAATAGCTGTGGCATAATTGCAGATTCAGTAAGCTGAACTGTTGTGCTAAGGTGTATTCTTCGTTGTTGTTAACATACTGAAGTTGCAGTTTCTTGTCGTGCATCTGTTCAGAATACGTTTTCGTTTTGCATTTGGCA
>JAFPAS010000156.1 GCA_017424205.1 Prevotella sp.
AGCAAATGGTTCTGCTCGACAATGATGCTTGTCGGCCGTCTCGAAATATTCTCCGTACTCGTCCTGTTCACCCCAGAATTCTGGCGGAATAATTAGGAGAAAGCAAGGCTTCGTCAGCTTAAGCAGCGGACGTCAAACGAAGTAAGGGCCAGCTCTTACCGTTTGGTGCGCGAACAGCGAATGCAGGACAAAGCAAGGCTTCGCCAGCTTGAGCAGCGGACGAAAAAGTGAAAAGTGAAAACTATTCTCTTGGCTCTGTTCTTCTGCCGTTTAGTGCACGAACAGCGAATGCTGGCAAAGGGTTAATGGTTAAAGTTTAACGGTTATCGTTGACGTCACCCAATCAATCAACTCGTTTACTCGTTTACTTATATACTCGTCAACTAATAAAATAATATATCAACCAACTTACATAAAAACAAGGTAAAAAGATGAAAGTAGCAATTGTTGGCGCCAGCGGCGCTGTCGGACAGGAGTTTCTCCGTGTCCTCGACGAAAGAAATTTCCCACTCGACGAACTTGTTTTGTTCGGTTCTTCACGCTCAGCAGGCAGCAAGTACATGTTCAAAGGCAAGGAGTATGAAGTGCAGCTTCTGAAGCATGGTGACGATTTCAAGGATGTAGACATTGCATTCACATCAGCAGGAGCAGGCATATCAAAAGAGTATGCTGAAGACATCACCAAGTTCGGAGCAGTAATGATTGACAATTCCAGTGCCTTCCGCATGGACGACAATGTACCTCTCGTAGTGCCTGAGTGCAATGCTGCAGATGCGCTGAATCGTCCGCTTGGCATCATCGCCAATCCTAACTGCACCACTATCATGATGGTAGTATGCCTTCAGCCTATCGAGCGACTCTCACACATCAACCGCATACACGTAGCATCATACCAGTCAGCATCAGGCGCTGGAGCAGCAGCAATGGCTGAGCTACAGCAGCAGTATAAGCAGCTGGCAGCTGACGAGCAGCCAGAAGTGAACAAGTTTGCTTACCAGCTGGCATATAACGTCATCCCACAGATTGATGTGTTCCAGGACAATGGCTACACAAAAGAAGAGATGAAGATGTTCAACGAGACAAAGAAAATCATGCATACCGACGCACGCTGCTCAGCCATGTGCGTACGCATCTCTTCACTGCGCGCTCACTCTGAGGCGGTATGGGTAGAGACCGACCAGCCTCTCGACGTGAACGACGTAAAAGCAGCACTTGCAGCAGCAGACGGCGTAACACTCATTGACGATCCACAGCGTGTAGGAGCCAAAGCAAATCCAGATGCAGCACAGGAGACAATGGAAGGTCTGCCTTATCCTATGCCGCTCTACACAGCAGGCAAGGACGACATCTATGTTGGTCGCGTGCGCAAAGACCTCGCTTGTGACAACGGCATAACATTCTGGCTTTCTGGCGACCAGATAAAGAAGGGTGCAGCTCTCAACGCTGTACAGATAGCTGAATATCTCATAAAGGTTGGCAACGTAAAATAATCCTACGCTATATATTGTCCTCTCTGTGCTGATACAGAGAGGACATTATTATATTATGCAGTAGACGAGTTGATTGGTTAGTAGACGAGTAGACAAGTAGACAAGTAGACGAGTAGACAAGTTGATTGAGTGGTTGACGATAAAGCCGAAGGCTTCGCCAGCTTGAGCAGCGGACGTCAAACGAAGTAAGGGCGCAGCTCTTACCGTTTGGTGCGCGAACAGCGAATGCTGGCAACAGATAACCGTTAACCATTAAACTTTAACCATTAAACCTTAAACGTTAACCCCTAACCTATAATTCCTCGGAAGAACAATGAAACAAAACAACGCAAAGCATACCGTTGGTGGCAGGCAGAGTTTCTCCCAACTTATAGTCTCAACGCTTAGCGCCATGGCGCAAGGCCTCTTTGCCTCGCTCCTCATAGGCACCATTCTCTCCACCATAGGTCAGCAGGCAGGCATCGAGAGTCTTGTCGATTCTGGACGTTTCGCTATGTCTATGGCTGGTCCTGCCATGGCAATTGCCATAGCCTACGCCATGAAATCCTCGCCGCTCGTCATATTCTCGTCAGCGGCAGTCGGAGCGGCGGCAAATAGCTTAGGCGGTGCTGGCGGACCGCTGGCGGTATACGTCATAGCCCTCGTTTCTGCTTTGTGCGGAAAACTGGTGGCAGGCAAGACACGCATAGATATCATCGTAACGCCACTCATAACCATAGGCGTCGGCATAACACTGGCACAACTCATTGCCCCTGCCATAGGCGCCGCAGCCAGCAGCGTCGGCAGCATCATCATGTGGGCTACTGACCAGCAACCATTTGTTATGGGCATCGTAGTGTCTGTAGTCATGGGCATCTGCCTCACCCTCCCTATCAGTTCTGCCGCCATCTGCGCTGCATTAGGACTGACCGGTCTGGCAGGCGGCGCAGCACTCGCAGGCTGCTGTGCACAGATGGTAGGCTTCGCTTTTCTCAGTTTCAGAGAGAATCGCTGGAGCGGACTGCTATCACAAGGCATCGGCACCAGCATGCTGCAAATGGGCAATATCGTGAAGAATCCTTGCATATGGATTCCTGCAATACTTGTCAGCGCCATCACCGGACCGCTTGCCACATGCCTCTTCCAGTTAGAGATGAACGGCCCCGCCATATCGTCTGGCATGGGCACCTGCGGCTTTGTTGGTCAGATAGGTGTTTACACAGGCTGGATGAGCGATATCGCTACTGGCACACGCAACGCCATTAGCGCGACTGACTGGCTCGGACTTCTCGCCATATCCTTCATACTCCCCGCCCTGCTCACCCCGATGTTCGGCAGCATCCTGCGCCGCATGGGCTGGATAAAGCCTGGCGACATGAGGTTGTAAGGGTTAACGGTTAAGGTTTAAGGTTTAAGGGTAAAAGGTTATCTGTTGCCAGCATTCGCTGTTCGCGCACCAAACGGTAAGAGCTGCGCCCTTACTTCGTTTGACGTCCGCTGCTCAAGCTGGCGAAGCCTTCGGCTTTGACGTCAACCAATCAATCAACTCGTTTACTTGTCAACTTGTCAGCTAAATAATCAACTAATCAAACATATGCAAAACGGAATACTATCAAACAACGTGCGTCGTATCATATGCTGCGCATTGCTCTGCACAGCAGCAATGCTCGCAAACGCTCAGAACCCATACCTGCCGCTATGGGAGTACATCCCAGATGGAGAGCCATACGTGTTCGATGACCCTGACAATCCGGGCAAGAAACGTGTCTACGTCTATGGCTCACACGACACCATGATTACCGGATACTGCGGACGCGACATCACCGGATGGTCTGCGCCTGTTGACGATCTAACCAACTGGCGCTGCGACGGCATCATCTTTGAAGCTAAGACCAACGCCGAAGGCAAATACATGAATGCCTCACGTCTTGGCGACGTGCTCTATGCACCTGATGTGACAGAGGTATGCCACGCTGACGGCACTAAGACATACTACCTCTACCCTAACAATATGATGTCTGGACGACGCACCATGGTGGCTAAATCCAGCCGCCCCGACGGACCATTCACCGTGTGCAACTGGAATCCGCAGAAACCATCCGAGACCGTCGGCATACTCGAATTCGACCCTGCCGTCTTCTGCGACGACGACGGACGAGTATACGGCTACTGGGGATTCGACACCTCATACGCAGCAGAGCTCGATCCTCAGACCATGGCAACTCTGAAGCCTGGCACACACATCATCGAAAATCTCGTCAGCAACCGCTCGCAGCAGGGCAAGTCCCGTTTCTTCGAGGCTTCGTCCATGCGTAAGATAAAAGATAAGTACGTCTTTATCTACAGCCGCTGGACAGAAGAAGGCGAGTTCGGACTGCCGCAGTCTAACTACACGCTGGCATACGCCTACGGCGACACACCGCTCGGACCATTCACCTATGGCGGAACAATCATCGACGGACGCGCACGCGACACTAACCCACAAGGCGACACAATCTTCACCGCCACACCAAACAGCAACACACACGGCAGCATATGCCAGATTAACGGCCAGTGGTATGTCTTCTATCACCGACAGACAGGCACCGACGAATACGCACGCCAGCCAATGGTAGCTCCCATAACCATCAGCGTAGAAGAAGGACCGCATGGCAGAGTCGTCATCAGCGAAGCAGAATACACATCCGAAGGATTTGCCATCGACGGCCTACATCCGCTGCGCAGATACTCCGCAGGCATAGCATGCCATTTCACCGGTCCGCGTCCTGCACAGAGCGCATGGCCTAATAAGACATTCTACGGTTCATACATCAAGACCATGCGCTACGGCGATGCAAAATACGACAATCCCTACAGCCTCACATACAACCATAACCCTATGGTCAATAACACCGCAGGCTCTGTCGTGGGGTATAAATACTTCAATTTCTCTCACACCACAGGCGCACCAGCCCTGCATCTCGCGCTCACCCTTCTGCCGCAAGGTGTCAGCGGACGCATCGATATCATGGTCGACAGCCCGTGGCTCGAGAAAGGCGGCAGACGTGTCGGAAGCATAATGCTGCATGCCGACATGCCACAAAGCCTCACCACACTGCGCTCTGACGTTTCCGCGCTCACCACGCTGACAGGAAAGCACGCCATCTATCTGCTCTTCTCTGCCGAAAAACCTGACACATCAATATGCGAACTGCATAACCTGCAATTCGTCCTCCCATAAGATGCCCTGCCGCTGAACACCCCACAACTCTATGCCTGCAAGTAGAGGCTGTATTATGTGCCTCCTTCACTGCAAGGCAGAGAAAATATATGCGAGAGAAGAGACATGAGGACATCAGAAAGAGATATCATACACACGATGCCGCTGCTGCGATACGCAGTTGCATTTGCTGCAGGTATAGCTATGAGCGAGGTGCTCTGTCATCCTTACACT